>NZ_JBFRHB010000021.1:0-85362 GCF_052115645.1 Arthrobacter sp. 2MCAF14
CGCGAATGTCAGCCTGACACTGCAGTCGGAAAAACGACTCGCCCGCACAACACCACAACCGGCCGGTACACGATGAGCGGCCTCCGGAACAAAACCCAGGAGCCGCTCATCCATGCACTCTTGACAACCAGACCTACATATCAGTGCGTCAGGTCCTTGCCTTTGGTTTCCGGGATCGTGAAGGCGAACGCGATTCCGATGGCCAGCAGGATTACGGCGTAGACGTTGAACATGTTGGCCTGGCCGATGCTGCCGAGCCAGGTCTGCAGGTACGGGGCCGTCCCGCCGAAGACCGCGACGCAGATGGAATACGGGACGCCGACACCCACGGTCCGGATCTTGGTCGGGAACAGCTCGGCGTACACGGCAGGGACAATCGAGGCGCTGCCGGCAATGAAGAACAACATCACGGACATCGAAACGGCCAGCTGCCAGGGTGAATCCTTCAAGAGCCACGTCATGGGGAAGTGCAGCAACGCCGCACCTGCAGAGCTCACGATCAGCACGGGCTTGCGGCCGATGCGGTCGGACAGCTTGCCCCAGAACGGCAGCGACGCAATGAAAGCGATGTTGCCGATAACCCCGGCCCACAGGGCTGCTCCACGGTCCATCTTGAGTGTGCTGGCCGCGTAGCTCGGCGCCACGACGCCCCAGATGTAGTAGACAACAGTGAGGCCAACGGTCAGCCCGATAACCTGCAGGGCCTGCTTGCGGTACTTGACGATCTGCGGCCACATGGGCTCGCGCTTTTCCTTGGGCACCTCGGCTTCGAATGCCTCGGTCTCCTTCATCTTGGCCCGCATGACCAAGGCGTAGACGCCCAGGGCGCCGCCCACCAGGAACGGGACGCGCCAGCCCCAGGCGTTCATGTCGGCCTTGCTCAGCACACCGGTCAGGATGGCGCCCAGCAGGGTTCCGGCCAGGATTCCGGCGGTGCCGGAGGTGTAGATGAGCGTTGCCCAGAAGCCGCGCTTTTCCTTGGGTGCCATTTCGGACAGGTACGTTTGCGACGACGGCAGCTCGCCACCGTGGGCGAGGCCCTGGATGAGGCGGGCGACCAGGAGCATGACGGAAGCCAAGGCTCCGACCGCTTGGAATGTCGGAGCGATACCGATCAGCAGGCTGCCGACAGCCGCGAGGCCGACGGCGAACGTCATGGACGTCTTGCGGCCGATCCTGTCGCCGATCCAACCGAAGACGAAGCCGCCGAACGGCCGGGCCACGAATCCGACGGCGAAGATCGCCAGAGTGGAGAGAACCGCGGAGGTGGGGTCGGCACTGCTGAAGAGCGCGCTGGCGATGAAAGGCGAGAATGTGGCGTAGATGGCCCAGTCGTACCATTCGACGGCGTTGCCGATGCCGGTGCCGATGAGGGTTCGCAGATGGGATTTGTGAACCTGGACTGTGGCTGAAGTGCCAACGGTGGCGGTCATATCTTGCTCCAAGGCTGGGTTGATGGTTAGTTGCCGGCGGCGAGGGTGGCGATGCGGGAGACCGCGAGCTCTGCGTACAGCGCCGCACCATCGGACAGGACGCCGTCGTCGAACGTGGCGTACGGGGAGTGGTTGAACGCTGAGGTGGTGTGGTCCACGCCCCGCGGTACGGCGCTGAGGCCCACGAAGGTTCCCGGAACTTCGGCCAGGACCCGGGAGAAATCCTCCGAGCCACTGATGGGCGTGGCCCAGCGGGAGAGCCGCGAATCGCCGAACATGCCGGAGATGACGTTCTCGGCGGTGTGGGTCTCGTCCTCGTCAGTGACGGTCATGGGGTATTCGCCGCGGTAGTCGACGTCCACCTCCAGGCCGTGTGCGGAGGCGATGCCCTTGAGGAGCTGCGGGATGGCGGTCATCATCCGCTCGCGGGAGGCTTCCGAGAAAGTGCGGATGGTGGCTTCGAATCGGGCAGATTCGGGGATGATGTTGCGCTTGGTGCCGGCCTGCAGCACGCCCACGGTCAGGACTACGGGATCGAACATGTTGAACTGCCGCGTGATCATGACCTGCAGCGCAGTCACCATTTCTGCCGCTGCCGTGACGGGATCCTTGGCGGAATGGGGCGCCGAACCGTGCCCACCGGCACCCAGGATGGTGACGAAAAGCCCGTCTGAGGCGCTCATCATCACTCCAGGTTTGGTGCAGAACTGGCCATACGGTTCCAGGGAGGAGAAGACATGCATGCCGTAGGCGGCGTCAACACGGCGGCCTGCGGCGTCCAACACGCCTTCGCGGATCATGTGGCCCGCGCCGTCGAAGCCTTCTTCGCCAGGCTGGAACATCAGCACGACGTCGCCCGCTAGCTGATCGCGTCGCTCGGCCAGCAGGGTTGCAGCTCCGGCGAGCATGGACGTGTGGAGGTCGTGGCCGCAGGCATGCATCGCGCCGTCGATCTTCGAGGAGAACTCGACGCCGGTGCGCTCCTGGACGGGAAGTCCGTCCATGTCGGCGCGGAGCAACACAGCCGGCTTCCGGGCCGAAGCATGAGGCGCGCTGCCGCGCAAGACGGCAGTGACCGACGTCGTGCTCTCGCCAAGGGTGATTTCGTACGGGAGTCCGTCGAGCGCCTTGAGCACCTTTTCCTGGGTGCGCGGGAGGTCCAGGCCGATTTCCGGTTCCTGGTGGAGCTCGTGACGGAACCGGGCGATTTCTCCCTGCATCTCTTTGGCGTCTGAGGCGATCGACATCTGTTCTCCTGTTTCCTGAACGTTTGGTAGGTATCCATAGCCATTGTGAAGTGACTAGCCTCACAATCTTCAAAAGCACTGAAAAAATTCAGGAATATGCCAGAATTAACAGGAATCATGCATCACTTAGGAGAGGGTCGCTGATGGAACTCAGTGAAGAGGACCTCCGGTTGATCAATGCCCTCCAGATCTCGCCGCGGATCAGTTGGTCCGACGCCGCCGAGGTCCTGGACGTCCACGCCACCACTTTGGCCTCCCGATGGGACCGCCTGCGCGAGTCCGGAGCGGCCTGGACCACGGCGCACCTCATGGGCGACCCCAAGCATGCCTGCCTTGCCCTGTTGGACGTGGACTGCGAAATGCACCTCAGGCCCGAGGTCACGGCCGCGCTCGCAGCGATTCCGGAGATCATCACGGTTGAGGAGGCGGCCAGCAACCGTGACCTCATGCTCACCGTGATCACCCAAGACCTGAGTGAGTTCAGCAGCCGGCTATTGCCCCAGCTCAAGGAAATCCGGGGGCTCACCAAGTACCGGACCTCGCTCTGCACCCGCATCCACACAAGCGGCTACGCGTGGCGGCTCAACGTCCTCAGCCGGGCGGAGCAGCAGGCGCTGCGCGCCCTCGCCGGGCCGGAGGCGCTCAATCCGTCCGCCCCTTACGCGCAGGTCACCCCATTGCCGGAGAGCCATATGGCACTCTTTCCCTTCCTTGCCCGGGACGGGCGGGCGTCCGCAGCGGAAATCGCACGCGCCCTGGGACGGCACCCTGCTACGGTGCAGAGGCAGCTCGGACGCGTGCTCGCGAGCCGGATGCTGTCCTTCCGCTGCGAAATCGCCCAACAATTCTCCGGCTACCCCATGACGTGCCAGTGGTTCGCGAATGTTCCGGCAGGCCAGCACGAGGCCGCGGCTGCGGAGCTTCGGGCCGTCAGGAACGTCAGGTTCACGGCCTCCACCACCGGCAGCACCAACTTTGTGATCATCATGTGGCTGCGCTCGCTGGCCGAGGTCATGGAGATGGAACTCGCCATCCAGCAGCGCATTCCCGGGATCGAACTCGTCGAAAGCGTCGTGATGCTGAGCACGGCCAAGCGCGTCGGCTGGATGCTGAACCCCGACTCGACGGCGACTGGCGCCGTCGTGCCGACCGGCGCCGTCGTGCCGACTGGCGCCGTCGTTCCGACCGCCGCCGCTGTGCCGACCGCCGCCGCGAGCCCGGCCTAGAGGCCGGCGTTGTAGACGTCGAGTCCGAAGCGGTTCAGACCAGGGGTGCCTGCGTAGCCGAGGTACGGAAGGCCGAAGGTGTCTTCGATGCTGGCCAGCAGGCTGTAGTGGTTATAGGGCGTGGTGGACCAGGTGCCGCCCTTGGTGAACGGGGAGATGACCAAAGCGCCGACCCGGCCGCCGCCCTGTCCGACGATCCCGGGAAGCGGGGAGTTGGGTCCAGGGCCTTCGCCGCAGCAGGCGGAGGCATCCGATTGGGGGCTGTCGGATTCGTCGAAGGTGATCACCAGGACACCGTCTTGGCGGAATGCGGGAGACGAAGTGATCAGCGGAACGTACTGCTTCAGCCAAGCATCCGCGCTGGTCAGGCCGCCGGGCTGTCCGTCCACGCAAGGGGAGTCGTGCCCGTCGTGGCAGAGGTTCGGCGTGATCATCGACAGATTGGGCGTGGTGGAGACCGAAGCAAGATCGGTCTTGAGGGCTCCGAGGTCCACGTCGTTCTTGGCACAGTCCGGTGATCCAGTGATCCCTGCGAAATAGACAAAGGGATTGTGGCGGGCAGCGTACTGGTCCCCGACCTTGGCTTTCTGGGTGTCGTCGGGGGCGCCGAGGGCCGGGTGGCGGCACGACGTGCCCATGTCCTCCATGTAGCCCTTCCAGGTCTTCCCCGCTGCCGTTAATTGGCCGGCCACCGTAGGCACATCGGCGGGGAAGACGCAGCCATCTCCAACGGCCTGGCCAGGAGCTGCCGTGCCGGTCTTCACGAACGGAGAGTACGTCTGGCAATCTGCCTGCATCTGCGGATTGGGGCCTTGGCCGGAGATCTGGGCGACGTAGTTCGGTTGCGAGTTGTGTGCCGTGCCGAAGTATTGGTTCAACAGGACGCCTTGGTTGCGCAGCGTGGTGGAAAGGTACGGTGCCGCCGAACCGGGTCCCCACGTGGTGTCGTACCCCTTGTTTTCAAGGTTGATCACGAACACGTGCTTGGCTCCCGGGAGATATCCGGTGCTCTGGACGGTCTGGGGTTCGCTCGCTTGTGCTTCCGTCTGCTGCAATCCGAAGGCGATGAAGGAGGCGCCGAGCAGGACGACCAGCAGCGCAGCTAATCCGAGCCGCATCCTGGAAATGGCGAAGGTTTTGAAGGTCACGGCAGGATCCATCCGTCCGCAAGTGCTTTCTGTTTCAATCCGGCCCACTCTTCCTCGGCGGGGGGACCGACCGGGGAGCATGCCGGTCCGGCGGCATAAGGCGGCACGAGGTACGTCGGAGCGGTCAGGTTGGGCGCTGCTTGGAAATCGAGCACCTCGGCGATGTTGCGGGCGGCGTTGTCCCGCGGGGTCAGGGGTTGAAGCCCCCAGCGCCACTCGATGGCCTTCAAGATTGAGGTGTGGTCGTAGGTATTGTGAGCCACGTATTGCCTTCGGGCGCGCGGAGAAATGACCATGGACGGTACGCGGAAGCCGCGCCGGGCAGTGTCTGGATTGCTGTCCGCTGCTGTTTCCGGTGGCACGTGGTCGTAGAACCCGCCCCACTCGTCGTAGTTGACCACGAGCATCGTGTTCGCCCAGTTGGGGCTCTTGGTCACGGCGTTGTAGACCTCCGCCAGGAAAAGCTCACCGGAGCGGATCTCCGCATGCGGGTGGTCATCGCCGGAGGTTCCGCTGGACTCGTCCGTGAAGCGGGGATCCACGAAGGAAACCGAGGGGAGTTTGCCGGAACTGCAATCGCTGAGGAACTCAGCGTAGGGCCTGGAGATTCCGAGGTACTTTGTTCCCCATAGGGCGGTGAAGGGAATGTCGCCGTAGTAGTACTTTCCCTGCACCCCGGCTGCTGCCAGGCGGTCCCAAATCGTGGGCATGGTGCTGGTGACGGTCGAGTTATGGAGCCTGTCGGTGGCCGCCGAGTGCTGATAGAAGCGGTTTGGATACGTTTCGGCCAAGGTGGCTGCGAAGTAACGGTCGCAGACAGTCCAGTCGGGACCCGCTTGGCGCCAAAAGTCGAGGTCGCTCGAAGCGTAGTATCCGACGGCGAATTCATCATTCTCGCCTGCCCGCAGCCAGCCATCGTTCTTGCCGTTGTTGTACTGGATCCGGCCGCCCTCATAGGAATGATCGGGGTCGGGATGCCCGCAGCCCTGGTAGTCCGTCAGGTGGTGCGTTGTGTGGGGGATCCCGTAGCGGTCAACGAACGTCAGCCCGGCCTGCTTTCCGTCCGCGCCAGGCATCCACCCAAGGAAGTGGTCGAACGAGCGGTTTTCCATCATCACCACAATGATGTGGTCGATGCCCGAGGAACCGGGTTGGGGGAGGGCGGTCGTCGCAGCAGGCGCGGTCCCCGCGGAGGCGCCGCTGATAAGCGTCGCGGCCGTGGCAGATCCGGCAACTGACAGGAAGTTGCGTCTTGTGAAGTTCACGCCAAGCAGTGCATCACGGAATGATTACGGGAACAACCGATAGTTGGCTATTTAGTTCAGTGTTTGCCCAGAGTTAATTTCAGGTGAATGTTAATCACTTGAATGGATTTTATGGGTGGCCCCAAACTCGTTTGGCCTTCTAGGCTGGGATGATGACAAGCCACGACGCAACAGCAGGCATACTGCAACGCCCCTATCTCCTGGCGACAGCGGGTGCCTGCGCGTTGGTCTTCCTTGCAGCTTTCGAGTCCATGGCCGTCACCACCATCATGCCGCTGGTGAGCCGCGAGCTCGACGGTGCCGGACTCTATGCTTTGGCGTTTGCCGGGCCGCTCGCCACTGGCGTGATTGGGATGGTGGCCGCAGGGAACTGGGCGGACAGGCGTGGTCCCTCCGCCCCGCTGTACGCCTCCGTGGCGCTGTTCGCGGCGGGGCTGCTCATCGCCGGTACTGCGGTTTCCATGCCGATTCTCGTGGCCGGCAGGCTGGTCCAAGGCCTCGGCGGCGGCGCAATGACCGTGGCGCTGTATGTGGTGATCGCCCGGGTGTACCCCGCGAGATTACATGCCCAAGTCTTTGCCGCGTTCTCGGCGGCCTGGGTCGTTCCGTCGATGATCGGTCCCTTCGCCGCCGGCGTGGTTGCCCAGTTGAGCAGCTGGCACTGGGTGTTCCTCGGCGTCGTGGGCCTCGTGGTTCCGGCCTTGGCAATGATCCTCCCCGCGATGCGGGGCATGCGTTCCTCACCGGACGCGCGGGACGCAGGCTCCCGGAAGGCGGCCTCCCCGAAGGCGGCCGCCGGCGAGGCAAAGCCCAAAGGCGCCGGCGTTCCCTGGGCCTTCGGCCGCATGGGGTGGGCCGCGCTCGCAGCCGCTGCGGTTCTCGGCCTGAACCTCTCCGGCCAGGTGCCCGGCGTCGGCTGGGTGATTGCCGGCGTCGCGCTAGTCGTCGCAATGCTGGCGGTGCGGCCGCTGGTTCCGCGCGGCACGCTCGGCGCGCACCGCGGACTGCCGAGCGTCATCCTCATGCGCGGAGTCGCTTCTGCCGCGTTCTTCGGTACCGAGGTTTACGTGCCGTACCTCCTCACGGAGCGGTACTTGTTCACCCCGGCATTCGCCGGACTTGCGTTGACGGGATCGGCGATTGCCTGGGCGGCGGCGTCCGCCGTACAGGGTCGGATGGGTTCCCGGCTTGGCAATGCCCCGGCGGTCAGGATCGGGTCGGCGCTCGTGCTCGGTTCGGTGGTAATTGTCCTCGTGACCACGGTGTTTTCGTGGCCCGCCGCGGTGGCGATTGCGGGCTGGCTGTTCGCGGGCGCCGGGATGGGCCTGATGTACCCGCGGCTGAGTGTTATGACCCTGGCCCTATCCAAACCGGAGGACCAAGGCTTCAACAGTTCGGCAATGTCTATCTCCGATTCCCTTGGCGGAGCTCTCTCGCTCGCCGTGACGGGCCTCGTCTTCAGCGCGCTGACGACGACGGCGGGCTCCTTCGCGGGGGTGTTCGCGCTGACGTCGGTGATCGCCGCCGTCGGACTCATCATTGCGCCGCGGGTTGCGGCCCGGCGGCCTTCGGGTGCTGAACGTGCGGACGACGCCGAGCGGCACCGCGCCGCGGAAGCGGACGACGTGCGGGCCTGACCTCGATCCTTTTCACGAAGGGCTTGAATCTTGTTTATTCCTAGGAATATAGTTCCTGGGAATGAAAGGAGGCGCCATGTGCCGCTACACCACTTTCCTCGATGCCTTGGTTGGCTATGAGACCGAGCTGTGGAACACCGTTGACGCCCGGCTGCTGGCAGAGCACGGGATCAGCCTGGCCCGCCTGGACGCACTCCGCGTGGTCCGCGTCCATGCCGGTGCCTGCCGTGTGCAGGAGGTGGCCAACGATTTGGCCATCACGATCGGGGCTGCGAGCAAGCTCGTGGACCGCCTGGAGCGCGACGGCCTGGCGCACAGGGTTGCCCATCCCAACGACCGCCGTTCTTCCCTCGTCGCCCTGACGGAGCAGGGGGACGAAATGCATGACCAAGGATGCGTGGCCCTCGAGGATCAATTGGGTTCCCTGTTGTCGGGAAGGTTCAGCGAGAACGAACTGCCCGAGCTGACCGGCCGCCTTAACGTCCTTCGCGACGACCTTCGTGTTTCTGCGACTATCAACTAGCAAGGAGACCTTGATGAATTCCTCCCCCGTTATTGCCTCATTTAGCCTCGCCGAACTTCCGGAACGGGCAACGCTTCACTCGGTCACGGCCGCCCCGGTTGAAATCGCCGGCCGCACTGCGCTGCGTGTCGAACTGACAGATGCCGTGACGTTGACCGGGACGCCCGGCGTTGACTACATCGACATGCCTACCTTCGTGGCCATCCCGGCGGACTTCACGAACGGCATCATCGAGGTGGACATCCTCAGCCGCCTCAACGGCAAAGGTCCCGCCGACGCCCGCGCGTTTGCCGGCGTCGCCTACCGGATCGCCGACCCCATCGTCAGCTTCGAGGCCGTTTACCTGCGTCCCCTCAACGGGCGCAAGACGAATCCGTCCAGCCCCCGAGACCAGCGGGCAGCGCAGTACTTCGCCAACCCTTGCTGGAACTTCGAGAACCTGCGCGAACAATACCCGGACGGACGCTACGAAGCCGGCGCGGACATCGGGCCCGACGAATGGATGAGCCTGAAACTCGACATCGACGGCACCAAGGTGGTTGCGTACGTCAACGACGAGGAAACGCTCACAGTCACCGAGACCCTTGCGGCACCGTTTGGCGGCAGCCTTGGCCTGTTCGTCGACATCGGTACCGAGGCCTTCTTCTCCAGGCTCACTGTCATTTCGCGCTGACGGCTCCAGTGGGGTGCTTGCGCCGCGGGCACCCTCAGTGACCTCGGGTGGCCCGGAGCACGCTGTCGATGGTGGTGGCGTGTTGGCCCTCAGGACTCGTCACGGCGCGTTCCCGGGAATCGGCAACATTGATCCTCCACGAGCCCGGGCCGCGCGTGAGCGCCTCGACCAAGTCCTCGGGAGTGAAGAACTTGTCCTTCATATCCTTGTGCCCGCTCCACGGAGTCAAGCCATCCGGGTGATGCCCGACCACGAGCAAAGCGCCGTCGGGAGCCACGGCGGCCGCGGCCGAAGCGAGCGAATCGCGCCACGGAACAAGCGGAGAATGAAGGAATTGGGAAGACACGAGGTCGAATCCCTCTCCAGGGTGCCACGCGCCGAAGTTCCGCTGCAGCCAAGCGATCCGGTCCTGCAGTCCGACGTCGGCGGCATGGGCTTCTGCCCGTTCAAGCGCGACGGCGGAAACATCCACCGCGGTCACCGTCCAGCCGTGCTGGGCGAGCCAGATGGCGTCCGCGCCCTCCCCGCAGCCGAGATCCAGTGCGGTGCCGGGAGCCAGGCCCTTGGCTTCCGCGATCAGCTGCGGATTGGGATTGCCGCTCCACCGCTTCGCCTTTTCCAGGTACACCTCGTCCCAAAACTGCGCCGGGTCGGCGTCGTGGTCAGGTTCGTTGTGAAGGTGGGCTCCGCCGTCGTGGTCAGGTTCGTCGTGAAGGTGGGCTCCGCCGTCGTGCTGGTGCGTCATGGCTCAAGCGTGCCCTGACGTGCCCCCGCGAGGCAACGGCCGCCCACCAAACTAACTCGCAGTTGTTGTCATTATGAGCCGTCAAAGCGACAACAACTGCGAGTTAGTTGGGGGACGTCGGCTGCGTGAACCTGCCCTGTGGAAAGGCCGGCGGCCCGCGGATGCTAGAATGGGTTTACTTGATGTGCAGTGATGCCCGCTTAGTCCCCGAATTTGGCTTTGTTCCAGACTTGGGAAGTGGGCTTTTTTCATGTGAGAGGCACATCCTGCGTCGATGAACGCGTTTTCTCTGGTCCCGGCCACGGCTTATTGCCTACCGGTTGATCACTGACTTTTTCCTCGGCGAACCCTTGGCCCAACCGGCGTCGGGGGACGATGTCCGTTGGACACCGCCAGAAAGACCCTTGAAACACATGACTACTTTTGCTGCCCTTGGCACGCCCAAGGCCATCGCCGAGTCCCTCGCTGCAGATGGCATCGAAGAAGCTTTCCCCATCCAGGTCAAGACCCTCCCGGATACGCTCGCAGGCCGCGACGTCCTGGGCCGTGGCCGCACGGGCTCCGGCAAGACCATCGCTTTCGCTATCCCGCTTGTGGCACGTCTCGCCGAGCGCGAAGCCAAGCACTTCCGCAAGCCCGGCCGCCCGATGGGTCTGGTCCTCGCACCGACCCGCGAGCTGGCCACCCAGATCAACGCCACCATCGAGCCGCTGGCCAAGGCCATGGGCCTGAACACCACGGTCATCTACGGTGGCATCTCCCAGGCCCGCCAGGAAAAGGCGCTGCGCGCCGGCGTCGACATTGTCATCGCCTGCCCGGGCCGCCTGGAGGACCTCATCCGCCAGCGCATCCTGACTCTCGAAGCCGTCGAGATCACCGTCCTGGACGAGGCCGACCACATGGCCGATCTCGGCTTCCTCCCGGTGGTCAAGAAGCTCATGGACATGACTCCTACCCAGGGTCAGCGCCTGCTCTTCTCCGCGACGTTGGACAACGGTGTTGACAAACTGGTCAACCGTTACCTGTCCAACCCGCTGACCCACTCAGTGGACGACCCCCAGGCCGCCGTCACCACCATGGAGCACCACGTCCTGGTGGTCAACGACCAGACCGTCAAGAAGCAGCTGATCGTGGAGCTGGCCTCCGGTGCCGGCCGCCGACTCCTCTTCATGCGGACCAAGCACCACGCACGCAAGCTGGCCAAGACCCTGACCGATTGCGGCATCCCCGCCGTCGATCTCCACGGCAACCTGTCGCAGAATGCCCGTGACCGTAACCTCGCCGAGTTTGCCAGCGGCGAGGTCCGGGTCCTGGTGGCCACCGACGTCGCTGCCCGCGGCGTGCACGTCGACGACGTCGAACTCGTCATCCACGTCGACCCGCCCACAGAGCACAAGGCTTACCTGCACCGCTCCGGCCGTACGGCCCGTGCAGGTTCAGACGGCACCGTGGTCACACTGACGCTCCCCGAGCAGCAGTCCGACGTCAAGAAGCTCATGAAGGCTGCCGGCGTCGAGGTCTCGTTCGAGCGCGTCACGGCCAACTCCCCGTTGATCGCCGAGCTCGTGGGCCAGGTTGCCGACAAGGTTGATCCCCGCACCCGTGCGGCACTGCTCGCAGCGAAGACCCAGCAGACGGGCGGCGGTACCTCCACCGGTGCCAACGCCCAGCGCAAGCGCAACCGCCGTTCCACCCAGGCTGCACCCACTGCGGGTGGCCGTGGTGGTCGCGGTGGCCGTGGCAAGGTTGCCTCCGAGCCCGTGCGCACCGACATCAACCGCGCCGATCGCCGCGCAGCAGCGAACGACGACGTCGCCCGCAGCTCACGTGGACGCAGCAACGCTGCTTCCGCTCACCGCAACGACGTTCCTGGTGCACAGGGCCAGGGTGGTCGCAGCGGACGCCCGGCAACCGGTCAGCGTGCTGCCGCCGGCAACCGCTCGGCGTCCGCTCCGCGCACGGAATCCGCTACTTCCACGCGTACCAGCGGCAACAAGTCCGTATGGTCCTCGAACACGGGTGGCAACTCCGGTGGTTCCTACGGCTCCGGCTCAGGCAACTCGGCTTCCGGCCGTCCGGCCCGCGGCGGCCCGCGCCGTGCCTCGGCTCCGGCGTCGAACGAGCGCCGCAGCCGCTAGGCCACTTGTGGTCTAGTAACTCCACCGGACATGCTCAACGTTGGTGTCGGGGAGTGGACATATTCCTGATATGTCCACTCCTAGGCACGAAGAATGAGCATGTCCCTAGGGATTACCAGCCGCGCTCGCGCCATTCCGCAAGGTGTGGACGCTCTGCACCGAGTGTGGTCGGGTCTCCGTGGCCCGGATGCACCACGGTGTCGTCCGGGTAGGCCTCGAACAGCCGTTCGCTCACGTCGTTCAACAGTGAAGTGAAGCGGGCGGCATCGTTCTGCGTGTTGCCAACACCGCCGGGGAACAACGAGTCGCCGCTGAAAATGTGCGCGGGCCCTTCCGGGTCCAGGTACACGTAGGCGATCGAACCGGGAGTGTGGCCGCGCAAGTGCACCGCGGTGATGTCGAAACCGTCGAAGTTTCCCACATCGCCATGGCGCAGCTGCACGTCCACGGGAACCGGCAGCGCGTCGGCGTCGTCCACTCCGGCCGAGGTCTTCGCGCCCGTAGCTTCCACCAACCCGGGAAGCGCGCGGACGTGGTCCCAATGCTGGTGCGTCGTGGCGATCAGGGCCAGTTTCGGCGTGGCCGTGGTGTCCGCGGCCGAGTCTTCGATCATCTGTTGGATGGCCGGAAGGTCGTCCGCGGCGTCGATCAAGAGCTGCGCGCCGCTTCCCTTGGCGGTGAGCAGGTACACGTTGTTGTTCATCTCGCTGACCGAGATTCGCCGGATGGTGATGTCACGCAGTGAATGAATGAGTGAGTCCATTCGTCCACTCTACGGAAGCCGCCTGCGGCTTACCGCCTATTCGCGGCCCTGCGAAACCCAGGTGGGATCCGCGGACCGTGAGCCGACGACGGCGTCCGCGGCGCCGTAGAGCACGTCCAGTTGGTCGGCACTCAACTCGAGCGCCAAGGCGTCCAGGTTCTCATCGATCCGGTGCGCTTTGCGCGTACCGGGGATGGGGACCACGCTGAGCTGGAGGCGGCGGCCCTGGGCGAATAGCCAGGCCAAAGCCACCTGGGCGGGAGTTGCATCCCGGCCGGTGCTTTCGGACAGCTCGGCAGCCACGGTGCGCACTGCGGCAACACCCGCCTGGTTGGCGTCGAGTGCGCCGTCCGCAAAACGGGGAATGCGGTGCCGGAAATCGTTTTCGCCGAGTTGATCGGCGCTGACGGTTCCGGTGAGGAAACCCCGGCCAAGCGGCGAATAAGGTACGAAACCCACGCCCAGCTCTGCCGCGGTCGGGACGACGTTGCGCTCAACGTCCCGGCTCCAAATGGACCACTCGCTCTGCACTGCGGATATCGGGTGTACCGCGTTGGCTTCCCTCAGCTCCTCGGCTGTCACTTCAGACAGCCCAAGGTGCCGGACTTTGCCTGCCCGGACAAGCTCTGCCATGGCCTCCACGGTTTCCACAATCGGAACGCGGAGGTCGCGGCGGTGCATGTAGTAGAGGTCGATGACGTCGGTGCCCAGGCGGCGGAGGCTTGCTTCCGCCGCCTGGCCCACGTACGCGGTATCTCCCCGGACATCGGTGTAGCCTTCGCGCGGGTTGCCGACGATTCCGAACTTGGTGGCCAACTGGACCTCGTCGCGGCGATGCTTCAGCAGCTTCGCGATCAGTTCCTCGTTGTCGCCCGCGCCGTAAATATCCGCGGTGTCAATGAAGCTGATGCCGGCATCCACGGCGTGATGCAGCGTCTTGAGGGATTCGGCGGGATCCACCTCGCCGTATACCGGCGTCAATGCCATCCCGCCGAAGCCGAGGGGGCTCACGGTCAGGCCATCGCCGAGCGGGACGTTCGTGGTTTCCGGGCTCATGGTGCTTCTCCTTCGCCGAGGGTTTGTCTCATTGCTCGCAACTCCGAGGGGCGAGGGAGTATTCCGCGCATATGATTGGGCCGGTTCCGTCACTTCTTCACGCTTCTCCGTGGGAAGGGCCTTCAACCCGGCCGCGCAACCGACGATTCCCGCGATGAACAGCAGCTTGAGCGGGCTGGCCGGTTCGACGCCGGTGGCCATCGCCCAGCCGACCGTCAGCGCAGCGCCGATCCCGACCCAGACGGCGTAGGCCGTGCCCAGGGGAATCCGTTTTACTGCGATGCCGAGTCCGATCATGCTGAGGCTTGCCGTGATTGCGAAGACCACGGTGGGGAGGGCTTGGCTGAAGCCGTCGGAAAGTCCGAGGGCCGTCGCCCACACAGCTTCGAGCACGGCAGAGGCCAGCAGAACGGCCCATGCGAACTTGGCGGTCATGGCTACGCCACCACCTTCAAGCCGACCACGCACACGCCGATCTCGGCCAGCAGGAGCAGCCGGGCCGACGTCGGGCGCTCAACTTTGGTGATCATCGCGTAAGCCGCCGTGAGGACGACGCCGACTCCCACCCACACCGCATACGCGGTCCCGGTGGGAATGGATTGCATCGCGAAAGCCAGCCCCGCGGTGCTCGCGATGACGGTCACCAGGAAGATGGCGGAGGGGACCGGTTTGCGGAAGCCGTTGGAACGGTGGAGCGCTGCGGCCCAGACGGCCTCGAGCGCGCCGGACAGAATGAGGATTAACCACGACATGACAGATCCTTTGGCCAGTCTTGTCGCGTGCCGGGTACTGAACCGTCGTCCGGAGGTCCCTCTGCGGGCCTTCCTTCGAGGCTAGCAAATCCCGACGCCGGGTGGCCAGCCTTGGTGGCGAGCCTCACCAAGGGACATGCGCTGCTGCGGGCTTAACCAAGGGACATGTCCATTGGTGGGCTCAGCGAGTGGGCATATTGCTGTTGTGTCCAGTCCTAGGACCTAGGAGTGCGCATGCTCCACGCGGTCGATCGAGATGACGGCGAGGAATCCACGGCCCAGGATTTCCGGGCTGCGGGTGTCGGAACCCACTACCGCGTCGTAGCGGGCGAGTTCGATGGGCTCGGCGGTCGGCGCGGCAGCCTCCCCATCCGAGCTGCCCGAGCCGTCCGCGGGTGCTGTTTCCGTGGGCTCCGCGCCGGAACTAACTGAAGCCTTGCCCTCCAAAAGGACTGCCATCTGGCCTTCGAACACGGGGTGTGCGCGCTTCTTGGAGAGCTCGATGATGGACGTGTAGCCCTTGAATTCGCCGGCCCGGGCGATCACGTTGAGGTCCCGGATGTCGCCGGTCGGGAGTGCACTGGCAGAGGCCGCCTCGCCCGAAAACCGGAAAGGCCGGTACTTTTCCAGAGGGTGCTCTTCGCCGTCCACCGTGAGCAGCAGCAATTCGCCGTCGATCACCGTGATGACTCGCTCCATCCCTGGGAACGTCGAGAAATCGCCGGCCGATCCGACGTCGGCGATGCTGACCCGCCAGTCCCACGCTCCGTCTTGCGCCGACGCCGCTTTCGGATGGCTGGCGAGTTCGCGGGTCACCCCGCCTCCGTTGCGCCATGGTTCGGGTTTGAGCTCGGCAAAGCGGATGATCTCCATGCGCTCCAGCCTAGCCCGAGCCAACCTTTGGCAGGCTGAACGCTCGCGTAACATCGGTGCAATCTTGGCACGGTTCAACAATCCGGGAGGCCCTTGCTAACGTCGTAGGAAGGTAAACGGTTGGAGGCGCGGAATGTTCGTCAAAGTGTGCGGGTTGAGCACGCCTGAATCCGTGCAGGCCGCCGTCGAGTCCGGGGCAGACGCCGTGGGCTTCGTGCTGACGAAGAGTCCGCGCGAGGTATCGCCCGACCGTGCCCGAGACTTGCTGGTCCATGTACCGGAAGGTGTCACCGCCGTCGGGGTCTTCCGTCACGAGGCGGCCGCCGACGCCGTCGCAGCCGCCCGCGAAGCCGGTCTTGAATGGGTCCAGCTGCACGGAAGCCGCTCGCCGGAAGACGTTCAGACCGTGCACGAGGCCGGCATGCGACTCATCCGGGCCGTCACCATGGGTGCCGCTCCGGACGAGTTCGAGGCGTGGGGCGAGGAGCTTCTCCTGATCGACGCCGCCGTCCCGGGTTCGGGTGAGGCGTGGGACTATTCCTCGGTCCGGAAACTGGGCCTGGGTGCGCGACACTGGTTGTTGGCTGGCGGTTTGACCCCGTCCAACGTCGGAGCCGCTGCCCTCGAAGCCGAGGCATGGGGCGTCGACGTCTCCAGCGGCGTGGAGTCCTCGCGTGGGGTGAAGGACCTCGACCTCGTGCGCGCCTTCGTCCAAGCCGCAAAAGCCTGACGCCCGGGACGCTCGCTCACCTTTAACGTCCTTTCGCCAAGCGCTCGCTCACCTTTATCGCCCTTTGGCGGAACGCTCGCCCACCTTTAACGCCCTTTCGCCAAACGCGCGCTCAGATGATGTGAGCGAGGGTCTGCGGTTTTGACCTCAAAAGTGAGCGAGCGTCGCTGAAGAGACCCTTGACAGACGCCGTCCGGCGTCGCATATTTAATACATCGGTTAATTAGCCGAGTAGTTAAATACGAAGGCGCCAGCGATGTCCGCAGACCGGCTCAGTCTCATCTTCTCGGCTCTTGCCGACCCCACCCGAAGGGCCATTCTGGCGCGGCTTTCGGAGGGTGAGGCCACCGTGAACGAGCTTGCCGAACCGTTCGACATCAGCCTTCCCGCTGTCTCACGGCATCTCAAGGTCCTGGAAAACGCAGGACTGATCAGCCGGAGCCGGAATGCACAATGGCGGTCTTCCAAATTGGAAGCGGAACCACTGCGCGAAGCCACCGAATGGATGGACAAATACAGGCGTTTCTGGGATGCCAGCTTTACCCGCCTCGACGCCCACCTACGCAAGATTCAGCACGATTCAAAGGATCCAGGAGCTAAGCAATGAACACGGAACAGCACATCCTCACCATGACCCGCGAATTCGAAGCCCCACGCGAACTCGTCTTCCAAGCCTTCGTGGAGCCCGACCAGCTCGCCGCATGGTTCGGGCCGGTAGGCGTGGATTCGCCGCGCGACCGGATAGTCGTCGACCCCCGGGTGGGCGGAGTCTGGCAGCTCACCATGACCTGGGAGGAAAACGGCGTCGCCAAGGAATCACCCATCGACGCCGTCATCACCGCATACGATCCGCCCGCCCTGCTGGTCGCCACCCAGAAAGCAGAGCCCGACGCCGGGATCACACTCTTGCTGGAAATGCGCCTTGAGTTCGAGGTACTGGAGGACAGCCGTACGCGGCTTCATCTCACACAGGGTCCCTTCGACTCCGACGAATGGGTGGACATGACCCGCGAGGGATGGGGCACCTCGTTCACCAAATTGGACACCTTGCTGGTGCGGGAATAGGGAAGCGGTCTAAAAGGGGCCGGAAGTCAACTTGGAAGGCCAGGGCCCATTCGAGCTACACTCCACGGCGGGGACAGAATGCCATTGCTCTGGAGACCGAACGGTTCCGGAGAAAGACGATCAAGCAGAATGCGACCTTTGAAAATCCTTTCCAAACCTCTTAACGGCCCTATCCGATACCTGACAGTCGCCCTCTTCGCCGCATTGGCGCTGTCCGGCTGCTCCACACAGGGAGGGGGCGCCGCCGCGGCGGGCACGCCGTCGTCCTCTTCTGCGGGCGACTCCGCAACCGCGAGCGCAAGCCCAACTCCTTCATCTGGGCCATTCGGGGGCTTCGCTTCGGCAGCCGAAATGTGCTCCACCATCTCCAAAGAAGCCACGGGAGCCTCGTTGCTGCCAATGTCGGCGGCGCAGGGGAAGACCGCCGAGCTGGAGCAATACAAGGCCGAGCTCACGGCCACGGCGGATCGCGTCCCGGACGCACTCAAGGCTGATTTCACCAACCTCAAGGACACTGCAATCGCCGGCTTGAAAGACCAAACCGTCTACTCAAGCGGCAAGTTCGAAAAGGCGATGGCTCCCGTAACCACTTGGCTGAGCGCCAACTGCAAGTAGCCCTTTATCCACCTAAGCGAATGAACGGGTAGCGCGGTCCCGGTGCCGCGGCAAGAATGGCTTCATGCAGCTGCCAGTCATGCCCCCTGTCGCACCCATGCTTGCCAAGGCGGTTGGCGCCATCCCGGACGGCGCCATGAGCTACGAGCCTAAATGGGATGGTTTCCGCTCCGTCGTTTTTCGTGACGGTGACGACGTCGAAATCGGTAGTCGCAACGAGAAGCCCATGAACCGGTACTTCCCGGAGCTCATCGAGGCGTTGAAGGCAAACCTGCCGGAACGCTGCGTCCTCGACGGCGAGATCATCCTGGTGGGCAGGTCCGGTGACCGCTTGGACTTTGAAGCCCTCCAGCAACGCATCCATCCGGCAGCCAGCAGGGTCAAGCTGTTGTCCGAGCAGACGCCGGCGAAATTCGTGGCCTTCGACCTGCTCGCCCTTGGCGATGAGGACTTCACGGGACGGCCCTTCGCCGAACGGCGGGCAGCGCTTGAACAAGCACTTGCAGGCGCCGCCGCTCCCATCCACCTCACCGCGGCAACCCGGGACAAGGGAACGGCAGAGCAGTGGTTCAACCAGTTCGAGGGCGCAGGCCTGGACGGCCTGCTCGCCAAGCCGCTGGATGGTACCTACCAACCGGACAAGCGCGTGATGTTCAAGGTCAAACACCAGCGGACCGCCGACTGCGTTGTGGCCGGCTACCGGGTTCATAAGACCGGTAACGACCTTATTGGTTCACTATTGTTGGGGCTTTATGACGACGGCGGCCGGCTATCCAACGTGGGCGTGGTGGGATCCTTCTCGATGCACAGACGCAAGGAACTGTTCGACGAACTCCAACCCCTCGTGACTGCGTTCGATGGGCATCCCTGGGCATGGGCCGAGCAGGAGGAAGGCAGCCGGACACCCCGCAACGCCGAAGGCAGCCGCTGGAGCGCAGGGAAGGATCTGTCGTTCACGCCCCTGCGGCCCCAACTCGTTGTGGAAGTGGCTTACGACCATATGGAAGGGGAGCGGTTCAGGCACACCACGCAGTTCGTGCGGTGGCGGCCGGACAGGGAGCCGGAGTCGTGCACCTATGAGCAGCTTGAGGAACCCGTGAAGTTCGATTTGTCAGCGGTCCTGGACACTGGGAAACGATAAATCAGGGGGATTTCAGGGCGAACCCCTAGGCCCACTCCGCGTTCCGCAGGGGACAATGGGAAATATGAAAACGCTGCTCAACATCATCTGGCTCGTCTTCGGCGGCTTCGTCCTGGCCTTGGGTTACTTCATGGCCGGAATTGTCTGCTGCTTGTTGATCGTCACCATCCCGTGGGGCATCGCGTCGTTCCGGATTGCCTCGTACACGCTGTGGCCGTTTGGTCGCATGGTGGTGGACAAGCCCGGAGGCGGGGGAGTCTTTCCCCTCATCGGCAATGTCATCTGGTTGCTGGTTGCGGGAATTTGGATCGCGATCGGCCACGTGGTCACCGCCTTCGCCATGGCCATCACCATCGTCGGGATCCCGCTGGCCATCGCCAACCTGAAGCTCATTCCGGTATCGCTCATGCCTCTGGGCAAGCAGATCGTGCCCAGCAACCGACCGTTCGTCAGCACCTACCACTAACCGTCCCGGCGTCGGGCTTCAGGCGCCATGGACTGTTCCGGAGTAGCGTAGGCCGTGTCTGCACTGCCTCCCCTCGAAAGGAACAGTCCATGTCCGCCGCCAGGAACACTGTTGCCAAGAACATCGTCGCCACCCTCAAAGCCAACAACGTCCAGCGCGTCTACGGCATCCCCGGGGATTCGCTGAACGGATTCACGGACGCGCTGAGGGAAGAAGAGAGCATCCGCTGGGTGCATGTCCGCCACGAGGAAGCAGCGGCGTTGGCAGCCGCAGCCGAGGCGGGCCTCACGGATGAATTGGCGGTGTGCGCCGGATCCTGCGGCCCCGGCAACCTGCATCTGATCAACGGGCTTTACGATGCCAACAAGTCCAGGGTTCCCGTGTTGGCCATCGCCGCCCACATTCCCAGCGAAGAGATCGGCAGCCAGTACTTCCAGGAGACGCACCCCCAGGAGTTGTTCCGGGAGTGCAGCGTGTACGTCGAGCACGTTGCCCATCCTTCGCAGATGCCCAGGGTCCTGGAAATCGCGATGCGGACGGCCGTCGAGAAGCGGGGCGTCGCCGTCGTCGTGATTCCCGGCGATGTTGCCCTCGCGGAGTCGCAAAGCGAGCGGACAGCGGTGATCCGGGCCGCACGTCCGGAGATCCGGCCCAACCCGCAGGAGCTCGCCGAGGCAGCGGACATTCTCAATGCGGCCGGCAAAGTCACTATCCTGGCCGGCGCGGGCACCGCCGGCGCGCACGCCGAGGTCATGGCCCTGGCGGACGCACTGGGCGCGCCGATCGTCCACGCGATGCGCGGCAAGGAGCACATCGAATACGACAACCCGTTCGACGTCGGCATGACGGGCCTTTTGGGGTTCAGTTCAGGCTATCGGGCGATGGAGAGCTGCGAGGCCCTGCTCATGCTGGGCACCGATTTTCCGTACCAGCAGTTCTACCCGGACAACGCCAAGATCATCCAGGTGGATGTCAGGGGCGAGCAACTCGGCCGGCGGGCCCGGATCGATCTTGGCCTTGTGGGCACGGTCAAGGACACTGCGGCCTCGCTCCTGCCCCTGATCGAGCGCAAGGCGAAGCGAACACACTTGAGTACTTCGCTCAAGCACTACGCCAAGTCGCGCGCCAAACTCGATGACCTGGCCTCTCCGGCCAAGGACGGGCAGCCCATCCATCCGCAGTTCGTGGGCAGGCTCGTGGATGAGTTGGCGGCCCCGGATGCGGTTTTCACGTGCGACGTCGGGTCCCCCACCGTGTGGGCGGCCCGGTACCTGAGCATGAACGGCCGACGCCGGCTGCTCGGCTCGTTCAACCACGGAACCATGGCCAATGCGCTGTCGCACGGAATCGGCGCGGCCGCCGCGTACCCCGGTCGCCAGGTGGTGGCACTGGCCGGCGACGGCGGCTTGACCATGCTGCTCGGCGAGCTGATCACCTTGGTGCAGAACAACCTCCCGGTCAAAGTGGTGGTCTTCAACAACTCCTCACTGAACTTCGTGGAGCTCGAAATGAAGGCCGCGGGGTTCGTCAATTTCGGCACGGAGCTCGAGAATCCGGACTTCGCCAAACTGGCAGAAGCTCTGGGCATCCGCGGTATCCGGGTGGACAACTCCTCCGGGCTGAAGGCGGGACTGGCTGAAGCCTTCGCCCACGACGGTCCGGCCCTCATCGACGTCCGCACGGCTCGGCAGGAACTGTCCATTCCGCCGGCAATCAGCGCCGAACAGGTCAAGGGCTTCACGCTCTACGCAATCCGGACGGTTCTCTCGGGCCGCGGCGACCAGCTCATCGACCTCGCAAGGACCAACATCCGCCAAATCTTCTAGCCGGAATCGTTACCGCGCGGGACTAACCAGCCGCCACTGCTCCCGAGCGCAGATCCAAACTGAAGCTGCGCTCGACCACCCGGGCGCCGCCGTCGTACGCCACCCCAAAAGTCAGTTCAAGCGAGTCCCGCGCCAGATCCTCGTCGGTGACGGTGTACGCCGGCGTGAAGTACAGCGCTTCCGCGCCCGGTGCCAGATCGGCGGGCGGGAAGTCCGCCGGATTGGCGTGCGGTCCCAGGAGTACGACGCCGGTGGCCGGCCGGGTGCCCAGGTTGCGGGCGCGGCCGGTGAAGGCGAGGATGTCCCCGGCTTTGTAGCCCGGAATGACCGGTCCGTAGTTGAGGTCCTGGGCTTCGCGGGTGCCGAGGATCTGCGCCTGCTCCGCGGAGTAGCCTTGGCCCACTTCCTTCCAGGTCTGGACGTCCCAGTCGCCGTCGTGGTCCGGGGAGATGACGTGGAATTCGCCGGCGTTCTGCCACGCAGCGGGTCGGCCGGGCGTGATGGAGCGCAGTTCCATGTGAAACTCGAGGGCATCGGGCTGGGTTTCAGGCTTACCCGATCCGGCCGAGGCCGAAAGCTGCTCCGTCAGTTGCTCAGCCGGGACGGAAACGAAGACGATTTCGAGGTATCCCTGCCGCTCGTAGAGGACGCCGATGTTGCCATCCGGCAGCCGCGCCGCCGTCGAGTACGCCGAGCTGCCCTCGCACAGGACCAGCTTGGCGGGCCAGCTGGCCCCGTTGTCCGTGGACAGGCTGAGGACCGTGTTGCGTCGCAGGGACGTGTCCTGGTTGTTGCTCGCGATCAGCCAGCGGTTCGTGGCCGGGGTGGCCAAGGAAATCACGCTTGGCAGGCCGTCGAAGCGGACCAGGGAGCCGTTGTCGCTTGGGTCGGGGAGGTCTTCCACGGGTTCCAGTTGGCTCCACGTCTCTCCGCCGTCATTGGAGACTGCTGCCACCCGCCGGGGAGTCGCGCGCGAATGCAGGAGGAGGCGGCCGTCGTCGAGGCACGCCACCTTGTTCTCGTTGGGGCCGATCCCGTCCGGACCCTTTCCGATCAGTGAACCGAGCGTCCAATTCTCGCCGTGGTCGTCGCTGTACGCGGAAGCCGCCTTGATTTCGCCGTCCACGAGCACGACGAATTGCTGTACCAGGCGTCCTGCGAACGGACCGGTGTGCATCTGGATTCCCTGCCCGGCAGCGGCAAAGATCCCCGTGATGCCGCGGTCGCGAGCGCCCGCAACACTGCCCAGTTTGAGCTGATCGGTGAGCCGCCGATGCTGCCAGGTGACGCCGTTGTCGTCGGAGAAGCTGACGTCGCAGTGCTGCACGTCGTCATCCGGTTCCAGGCCGCCTACCGCCTCGAAGAAACCGGCATGCGTCCCCGCGGCGTGGAACATGAAAATCCGCCCGGTCACGGCGTCCACCAGGAGGCTCGGATCGCCGTAGCCATTGAGCCCCGGGCCGGTGCGGACCACCCGCTGTTCCTCCCAGTGGCGGCCATTGTCCGTGCTGCGCCGGAGCAGGAGATCGATCGGATTGGGCAGGTCGTCGAGGTTCGGCCGGCCGTCATAGGCGGCGAGCACTGTTCCCACCGTGGAGACAGCCAGCGCGGGGATGCGGTACTGCCGGTAGCCTCCCGCGCCGCGCACCGCCAGGACGTGCTCGACGTCGGGACGGGCTTGGGGGAGTGCGGCACCATTGCGCTGGAGGTAGGAGGTCACACGTCTATGATACGAGATGGCGCCTTCGGCCCCTAGCTGATCTTGCGCCGGTAGGCTGCCGTGGCGAAGAAGTACGCGAGAACAAGGATGCCCAGGCACCATGCGAGTGCGACCCATATGTCGCTGCCGATCGGCCGTTGTTCAAACAGATCCTGGATCGTGTTGACGATCGAAGTGACTGGCTGGTTCTCTGCGAAAGCGCGCACGGGACCCGGCATGGTGGTCGTGGGGACGAAAGCCGAGCTGATGAACGGCAGGAAGATCAGCGGGTAGGAAAACCCGCCGGCACCGTCCACGGACTTCGCTGTCAGGCCCGCAATGATTGCCAGCCAGGTGAGTGCCAGGGTGAACAGCGCCAGGATCCCGATGACAGCGAGCCATGACAGCAGGCTTGCCGATGTGCGGAATCCCATGAGGACGGCCACCAGCACGATGATCACGAGGGAAAGCCCGTTGGCAACGAGGGAAGTCAGCACATGCGCCCACAGCACGGACGATCGTGCGATCGGCATAGAGTGGAACCGCTCGAAAATGCCGCTCTTCATGTCGGTGAACAAGCGAACGGCGGTGTACGCGATTCCCGATGCAATCGCGATCAGCATGATCCCCGGCAGCAGGTAGTTGACGTAGTTCCCGGTGTCTGTCTTGATGGCGCCGCCGAACACGTAAACGAACAGCAGCATGAGGGCGATCGGCGTGATCGCGGTGGTGATGATGGTGTCCGCGCTGCGGAAGATGTGACGCATGGAGCGGCCCAGCAGGACGGCCGTGTCTCCGAAGAAGTGTGTGCTCATGACTGGTCCTTACTTGACGCGACCTTGCCCTCGTTCCCCACAAGTGCGAGGAAGATATCCTCCAGGGTGGGCTGCTTTTCGACGTATTCGACCTTCGCCGGTGGGAGTAGTTGCTTGAGCTCGGCGAGAGTGCCGTTCGCGATGATGCGCCCTTGATGAAGGATGGCGATCCGGTCCGCGAGTTGTTCGGCCTCGTCGAGATACTGTGTGGTGAGCAGAACGGTGGTGCCTTGATTCGCGAGCTCCTGGATTACCTGCCACACCTCGATGCGTGCTTCGGGGTCGAGCCCGGTGGTCGGCTCATCGAGGAAGATCACCTCGGGCTGCCCGATCAGGCTCATGGCGATGTCAAGGCGACGGCGCATGCCTCCTGAATACGCGGACACTTTTCGGGATGCTGCCTCGGAGAGGTTGAAGCGCGCCAGAAGATCATCCGCCGCTTGGCCGGGGTCCTTCAGGTGGCGCAATTTGGCAACCAGCACCAGGTTTTCCCGGCCGGAGAGGATTTCATCGACTGCAGCGAATTGTCCGGTGAGGCTGATGGATTCCCGGACCCGCAGTGCTTGGCTCACGACGTCGAATCCATTGACGGTGGCCGTGCCGGCGTCCGGACTCAGCAGTGTGGACAGGATTTTCACCATCGTGGTCTTTCCTGCGCCGTTGGAGCCGAGAAGGGCGAAGATGGTGCCCGGCGCCACATCGAAGTCCACACCGCGCAGTACGTGCAATTCCTTGTAGGACTTTTCCATGCCCTGCACGCGGATCGCGGGTTCGCGGGTAGTGGATGCACTGGTCATGATTACCTCTCCTTCCCATCGTCCCCGGCAGCGGCGTCGATTGCCTTGACCAGGCGTTCGCGCTCCTTGTTGATCCACTGACCTACCGTGTAGTTGCGCATGAACGTTTCGGCGAATTCCACCGGGTCGTCACCGACGATCGAGCGGATCGGCGTTCCATCCGCGGCGCTCTGCTCGAACAGATCGGTGAGATCACCGAGCATCTGCAGCAGGATCTCTCCTTTGGTGATGGCCCCGAAGTACATCAGGTACCGTTCCAGCGCGGTCGCCGCCGCGCGATAGTCCGCGGGAAGCTGCTCCACGCGTGCCTTGTTTTGCCGGTATTGCTTCTTCTGTTCGAGCGATCCCGTGAGCTGCTCGATCCACCCTGTGGCCATGTTTACTTTCCTCCCTTTCGGAGCTGTTCCAGTCGCTCGGACAGGAAACTCCACGTATTCCAGAATTCGTCCAGTTCCTTCTCGCCCTGCTCGTTGAGCGAATAGACCTTGCGCGGCGGCCCCTTCTCTGACGGCCGCTTCTCGACGTCGACTAGGCCCTTTTGCTCGATCCTGACGAGCAGCGCATACACGGTGCCCTCGGCGATCTCGGTGAAGCCCTGCCCCCGGAGCAGCGTCGTGATTTCGTACCCGTACGCGGGATTCCCGGTCAGGAGGGCGAGAACGATGCCCTCCAGGGTCCCTTTGAGCATCTCCGTCATTTGCCTGCCCATCGGACACCTCCTTTCACTACTCAGTGTTACTAGCTACTGGTACATAGTACCGCTAAGTAGTGGAAGCGCAAGCCCCTATGGAAACCGCACCGAAGCGCACTCAGGGCCGCTGGAACGCGCCGTCCCTCAACAGGGCCACAGCGGACCCGGCGTCAAGTTCGGCGGCGATCTCGACGTCGTCCGCGTACCCTGCGCCGATCAACTCACGGCCGCTGGAGCAGCCTCGCAGAACGTCATGAAGCCGGGGTTCGGCGGCGTTGAACACGGCCATCGCGGCATCAGCCTCCGGCGCGAAACCTTCCCTGCCGTCTTCCGGTGTGAAGCCGCCTCGCCCTGCGGCAGCGAGCCCGGCAATGAAGGCGCCGGCCCCGATCTGATCCTCCACGGCGGGCCGGAGCGAACCGCCGGGCCAAAGCTCGCCGGCCGCGATCACCGCCACCACCGCATCCGGGGGGAGTTCGGATGCCACCCAATCCGCGGTGGCCGCTGCGTTTCGCAGTGACACGGCTGCGATAAGGGGGATTTCCCGGGCGAGCTCGTACGCGATCGACGAGCCGTTGGGTGAAGGCAGCACGACGCGGCTCAACGTCCGGGCGTCCCGCAGGCTCGACGGCGAGAGGCTCAGGCCGCCTCCACCTCGCGGACCCGCCAGTTGGGCATCGTGGTGGGCGGCGAAATCCTCAGCCCCGGTGTCCTTCCACGGATAGGGGAACACCATGGCGCCCCGATCGACGGCGACACTGACGCATGTGGTGAAGGAGAGGACGTCAACCACCACGGCGAGGTCCGCTCCGGACGCGACCGCATGGGCGCCGTCGAGCCCCCATTCAAACCTCACCGTGAACGGAAGCTGCCGGTGCACCGTCCCCGCCATGGTCATGACAGTTCGGCCTCCAGGTTGCGGCGTGCGGCATCGAGCCACAGGCTTTTCGCCCGTTCGCTGTGGAAGAGCGGATCCAAGGCGAGTAGTTGGCGGACGACGGCGGCGCGGCCTGCCGCGAAGTCTGCATCGCCGACGTGCGCGTAGTCCTCGCGGACAGCAGCCAGGTAGCGGGCGTAAGCCTTGGGTTCTGCGCCGAGGACGGACAGATCGGCGTCGCATAGGAGGGCGCCGAGATGGTCTCCCGGTTCGGGGCTGTGGGTGGAGGTCAGCCTGACAAGCCGGGCAACGTCGTCGATCACCTGCCCGGGAAGTCCCGCAATGGCTAGTCGGTCCTCGGCCAGCCTGGCCGACTGCTCTTCGTCCTGCCCGGCGATTCCCTCGTAGACGGCATCGTGGAACCAAGCGGCCAAAGTTACTGAGCGCGCGGGCGGCCCGGGTTCGGTGAGGAGATCCAAGGCTTCCAGGACCGCCAGCAAATGCGTGCGGCTGTGGTACTTCCGATGGTCCTCGCCCCAGCGTTCGAGCAATTCGAAACCCAGCTCCTCGTGTCCCGGAAGTGTCGAATTCCAGCGCTCCAGCAAGGGCACGGTGAGGGCCTTGTTCCGTTGGCGGGCGGGGATCCGCAAGCCACTCGCGATCAGTTTGCGCACCAAAATCCGGGCCTCCACGGGGATGGCACCTGCGGAAAGGAGGTCCTGGTAGCGGCGTTCCGGGACGTCGTAGTGATCGCCGTCGAAGGCGCGCTCGGGAATCCCCTCAGCCTCGGCGAAGGCATGCAGCTCCTCGAGCGATGTGTCCGAGACGAGGTGGGAAAACACGGTCCCGTGCGCGGGCCACAGCGGCGGATCAACGTAGACGGCCATGGCCTGCGCCGAGAAACTACGGGTTTTTCCGCGTGGCTACCGCCGAGAGTGCGGTCAGGCCTTTCTCGAAGTCGCCGCCCACCATCTTCTCCATGTTCATGAACAAAGCGAAGATTTTGCCGAGGCCCTTGTTCTCGCCGGTCATTGTCCAGGTGACGCGGGTGCCGTCCCCTTCGGGCACGAACGTGAACCCCGTGGGGTTGATGGCCTTCATCGGCTTGGTGAATTCGAGGCGGATGTCGATCTTGCCAGGCTCTTCCGAGCTGACGATTTCCATGGTTCCGGTGCCAGCCTTGTTGTTGCCGCTCCAGGCATACTTGGCTCCGACGCCGGATTCGTTGCCCGAGTAGCTGCGGCTCAGCTTGGGGTCAACGGCTTCCCACGGAGACCATTTGGTCCACTCGTGGAAGTTGTTGACGAAGGGGAAGATGTCGGCGGGCTCGGCGGGGATCAGCGCATTGCGAGTGACTGTGAAGGGTGCCATGTGCATATCGTACGGCGCTTTACCGGGATCGTGGGTGCGGGCCGCGCTGCGTTCCGGCGCGCAGCGCGCGGCCCACACCCACGGTTTCGACGGCGGGAGCCGCGGTAAGCGGAGAAGGCTATAGACAGCAGTTTCGCCGTCGGCAAACATGGAGCAGGGGGGATGATTCGCCAAAGTTGAGCATAGTAGACTCAACTTTGAGAAACAGTCTACTCCCGAAAGGAGCTCTTCCATGGACGTCAAATTCACCACCAAGAGCCAGGAGGCTCTTTCCGCGGCGGCCATGAACGCCTCCACCGCCGGAAATCCGCAGCTGGAGCCGGCCCACCTGCTCAAAGCGCTCATGGACCAGCGCGAGGGCGTCGCCGTAGCCCTTTTGCGCGCCACTGGAGCGGACCCGGATGCCGTGAGCGTGCAGGCGAGCTCGGCTATCAAGGCCCTGCCGTCGTCGTCGGGCAGTTCCGTGCAGCAAGCGCAGCTTTCCCGTCCTTCGATGCAGGCCATCCAGACCGCCCAGAACGAGGCTGAGAAACTCGGCGACTCGTTCGTGTCCACTGAGCACCTCCTCTTGGGGCTCTCGGCCGGAAGCGACGCCGTGGGGAAGCTACTGCGCGACGCCGGCGCCTCCCACGAAGCACTGCTCGCCGCCCTGCCGGGTGTCCGTGGCGACCGGAAAGTCACCTCGCAAGACCCCGAAAACACCTTCCAGGCCCTCGAGAAGTACGGCATGGACCTCACCGCCGTCGCGCGCTCCGGCAAGCTGGATCCCGTGATCGGGCGGGACAGCGAAATCCGGCGGGTCGTCCAGGTCCTGAGCCGGCGCACCAAGAACAATCCGGTGCTGATCGGTGAACCCGGCGTCGGCAAGACCGCTGTCGTCGAAGGGCTCGCCCAGCGCATGGTGGCCGGCGACGTCCCGGAAAGCCTGCGGGGCAAGACCCTGATCGCGCTGGACCTTGCGTCCATGGTGGCCGGCGCGAAGTACCGCGGCGAATTCGAGGAACGGCTCAAGGCCGTGCTGGAGGAGATCAAGAACTCCAACGGGCAGATTGTCACGTTCATCGACGAAATCCACACGGTGGTGGGCGCCGGTGCCACCGGTGAAAGCGCCATGGACGCGGGCAACATGCTCAAGCCAATGCTGGCCCGCGGCGAGCTGCGCCTCATCGGCGCCACCACGCTGGACGAGTACCGCGAGAATGTGGAGAAGGACCCTGCCCTGGAACGCCGCTTCCAGCAGGTCTACGTGGGCGAGCCCAGCGTGGAGGACACGATCGGTATTCTCCGAGGCCTCAAGGAACGCTACGAGGCCCACCACAAGGTAGCGATCGCAGACTCCGCCCTCGTGGCCGCCGCGACGCTCTCCAACCGCTACATCTCGGGCCGTCAGTTGCCGGACAAGGCGATCGACCTCGTGGACGAGGCCGCATCCCGGCTGCGCATGGAAATCGACTCGGCTCCTGAGGAAATCGACCAGCTTCGCCGTGCCGTGGACCGTCTGACCATGGAGGAATTGGCCCTCGCCCGCGAGACCGACGCGGCCTCCATCGAACGCCTCGCTGCGCTGCGCGCGGACAAGGCCGACAAGAAGGAAGCCCTCGCGGCATTGAACGCCCGTTGGGAATCCGAGAAGGCCGGGCTCAACCGCGTTGGCGACCTCAAGGCGAAAATCGATGAATTGCGTTCGGCCGCCGAAAAGTACCAACGCGAAGGCGACCTTGAAGCCGCCTCGCGCATTCTCTACGGCGAACTGCCCGCTCTGGAGCGCGAGCTCAGCGCAGCAGCCGAGGAAGAGTCCGCCCGCGAAGCGCGCGGTGAAGCGAAGCCCGCCCTGATGGTCGCGGACGAAGTCACGGCGGACGATATCGCCGAGGTCATTTCGGCCTGGACCGGGATCCCCGCTGGCCGCATGCTGCAGGGAGAATCCCAGAAGCTGCTGCACATGGAGGAGGAGATCGGAAAGCGGCTGATCGGCCAGTCCAAGGCCGTGGCCGCCGTTTCCGATGCCGTCCGCCGCGCCCGTGCGGGCATCAGTGACCCCAACCGCCCCACGGGTTCGTTCCTGTTCCTGGGCCCCACCGGCGTCGGCAAAACCGAGCTCGCCAAGGCACTCGCTGACTTCCTGTTCGACGACGAACGCGCCATGGTGCGGATCGACATGTCTGAATACGGGGAAAAGCACTCCGTGGCCCGGCTGGTCGGCGCCCCTCCCGGATATGTGGGCTACGAGGAAGGCGGTCAGCTGACTGAAGCGGTCCGTCGTCGCCCGTACTCCGTGATCCTGCTCGACGAGGTGGAGAAGGCCCACCCGGAGGTGTTCGACATCCTCCTGCAAGTGCTCGACGACGGTCGCCTCACCGACGGGCAGGGCCGCACCGTGGACTTCCGGAACACCATCCTGGTGTTGACCTCCAACTCGGGCAGCCAGTTCCTTGTGGATCCAACGCTGGACGCCACGGCGAAGCGAAATGCGGTCATGGCCGTGGTCAACGCGTCCTTCAAACCGGAGTTCCTCAACCGGCTCGACGAGATTGTCCTGTTCGATCCGCTTAGCGTGGACGAGCTCGCCAGGATCGTCGAGCTGCACGTGGACGAGCTGACCAAGCGCCTGCACGACCGCAGGCTCACCCTTGAGGTCAGTGACGGCGCCCGTGCCTGGCTCGCGATGTCCGGTTACGATCCCGCCTACGGCGCCCGTCCGTTGCGACGGCTGGTTCAACGCGAGATCGGCGACCGCTTGGCCAAGGAGATCCTCGCCGGAGAGATCGCAGACGGCGACACGGTGCTCGTGGATACGGCGGCCGACGTCGACGAACTCACCATCGAGGGTCTCGAAGCTTTGACGGGTCCCGACGGCGGGGCTCCGGCGGGTAGCGGCCTGACGGTGAGGCGGAAGGAGTAACTACTTCTGCAGCACGGATTCCTTGAGCGTGTTTCCCGAGTTCACCACGATGAAGCAGTCCACGCGGCGGTCGCCGTTGTCCCAGCTGGTGGCACTCGGGTACACGTTCTGCTGCAGGAGCGCGTACTTCGTGGAGGCCTCGTTCAGCATCAGATCACGGCAGATTTCGCGGCCTTTGTCACGCAAGGCAGTGGCACCGGGGAAGGTGTCGTCAGCCTTGTACCGGAAGATGGCGCCCAGCTGGGCAGAATGGTCGGTGGTGCAGTCCACCACTTTGGACTTGGTGGCGTTGGAGTCGAAATCGGCGAAGCAATCGCCCAGCTGGTAGTCCTTTGCCTCGACATCAGCCGGGAGGGGGCCGCGGCTAGTGGACGTGGCCGGTGCGGGGACGGGCGCGGCCGCCGGGCGGTTGGCCAAGGCCCCAACGAGGATCCAGATCACTACTCCGATGAGGATCAATACAGCCAGCACAATGCCGCCAATGATGAGCCGATACCGCGTTATGGCGTCCAGGGCAGTCCGCAGGGACGACCCTTTTTCGGAGGGAAAGCCGTCCCCGGGCTCGGTTTGGCCAGGCATGCCAGTATCCGGGTAGGTGCCCGAAGTCCCCGGATACCCGGCCCCTGAACCAGGGTCTACCGGCGACTCGTTGTCGCCTGTACCGTTGTTTCCCGGGATCGTGTTGTCCTGGCCCATGTCTGAGTTAGCGCCTTTCATGCGTGCGGCCCGATATTAGGGCGACTCTACCCAAGTTTTTCATGCCGACGAACGGTGATACTGCCGTGTGGAAGTGTGACGCCGCTTTCGCGAGGTCGTGGCAAGCAGTTGCTCCAGAAAGCATGTAATCTAGACATACGACAAATTGACCAAACATTCCGGGGCCTCACCGATCGCCAAGGTGACCACCTCCGGTCCAAGTACAAAAGGGGGTCACGCCATGGGGCGCGGCCGTCAAAAGGCAAAAGCTACCAAGCAGGCTCGGGACATCAAGTACTACTCCCCGAACACTGACTATTCGGCCCTTCAGCGCGAGCTGACTGGGCCATCAAGTCGTGCGACGAGCCGATTCGCGGACGATCCGCCGGAGCCGGATTACTCGGCTTACGAGGACAAGTACGCACAGGACTTGGAAGACGATGACGACGAGGTAGACACCCGCCGTATCGGATAGCTGTAGCAACAATCAGGTGCCTTTCGGCATCGAGTTGCGTACCGCCGTCGTACACGAAGTGATTTGGCATCCCCAGATGCCTCCCGAAACACAGGGCCCGTAGGGCGCGCCGTGATTGGCGTGCGCTACGGGCTTTTTTCGTCCCCTTTTGCCGGTCAGTCCTTCTCGTGGCACAGATCCAGCAAAGGGATCAGTGTTTCGAGGTCATTGGCGCGGGCTGCAGCAAGGATCTTCCGGTGAGCGTCCGCCACGCGCTCAAGCTTGGTGTCATCCAAGGGATACGAACGGCTGATGAGCCGTTGAACGGGGTTGTCCCAGACGGATTCGAGCGTTTTCAGCAGGAATCCGTTGGGCGCAGGCGCCGCCAAGCCCAAATGGAACGCCCGCGTAGCGGTAAAGAGTTCCTCCGGGTCGGCGCTTGCTGCACCCTCGGCGATGAGCAGCTCGAGCCGGGCAAGCTGAAGGTTGGTGTACTTGGCCCCGCATTGTCTGATGGCCATGATCTCAAGGGCCTTGCGTACCTCATAGACTTCTTCGACGGCTGATCGGGTCAGCGTTGTCGCAAAATACCCGGAGCCCGGGACCAAAGTGGCGAGTCCTTCGTGCACCAAGCGGTTCAGTGCGTCGCGGACCGGCGTCCGGGAAACGCCGTATTCTTCGGCCAGTTGTTCCTGGACCAGGGGAGCGCCAGGCTCGACCACTCCGTTGACGATCTCATTGCTGATCCTGTCGTAGACGTGCTCGCTCAGCGGCCTCATCCCCTTGGCAGCTTGCGTGGCCATTCGCCCCATCCCCTTTTTGGTATCAAAACTCGTTCAATCCTACGTGCTTTACATCACAGGATTCACTGTATACAGTGAATCCAATTCTACCAACCCTGAGGAAAGGTGCCTATGAGCCTGCACATTCCACGCATACCCGGGATCGATTTTGCCGCCGTCGGCAAGCAGCTGGGTTACCTGGAGATCGAACATTCGGACAACGAGAACGACGCCGCTGTCATCCCCTCGCCGATCGCGGTCCTGAGTGGTGGAGACGGCCCCACGGTTCTTTTGATCGCCGGAACGCACGGTGACGAATATGAAGGCCAGATCCTGCTCCAGGAACTCATCCGCACTTTGAACCCGGATGAGGTAACAGGGAGACTGATCATCCTCCCTGCCCTCAACATCGCTGCCGTCCGCGAAGGAAGACGAGTGTCCAGCGTGGACCGGGTCAATCTGAACCGGGCACTCCCGGGCCGCGCCGACGGCGGACCAGCGCTGCAGATCGCCTCGATTGTGGCCGGAGAACTCATACCCATGGCCGACTTCGTCATGGACATCCACTCCGGGGGAATCGCCTCGGAGTACGTTCCGTCTGCCTTTGTCTACCAAGGACCGACCCCGGAGCTATGGGCTGAGAAGGCGGCGGCGGTGGCCGCGTTCAATGCCCCGTACTCCGTGGTGGTGAAGCCCATGTTGAAGTCGGGCTCCATTAGCGGCGCTGCCGATCGGGCGGGCGTGCCGATGATCTCGACCGAGCTTGGTGGCAGGGGAACCGTATTCCTGCCGATCCTCAACAGGGCGAGGACGGGACTTCGTTCGCTGCTTGGCCACTGGGGCGTTCTCAAGGACGCCGGGCCGGCCACCGCCAGAGCTCCGATCCAGTGGGTCGAACTCACTTCCCAGTCCCCGGTCCATTCCACGATGGCAGGCATCCTTGAGCCGGTCGTAGAACTTGGCCAGAAGGTTACGGCCGGAGACCTCGTGGCCCGGGTTCACTCAGTGGAAGAACTCGAGCGTCCCCCAAAAGACTTCTTTTCACCCATGGACGGGGTGGTCGCAATCGTTCGGCATCCCGCCCTCGTCAATGTCGGTACCACCGTGGTCAACATCGCCGTTGACCACGGAACAAGCTATGTGAAAGGCAATTCATGAACCGTCCTAGATACATCTCCACAGGCGCCCTGCTGCTGGCAGCCGCCGTCGGGCTCAGCGGCTGCACCACTGCATCACTCGACGCCGGCAAGGAAGCCGCGGCCAGTTCCATTCCCGGCAAAGACGCCGCGATTCCGGCGGCACCTTTCAACCAGTCCGCAGCGAATCTCTTGCCCTCGGACGTCAAGTCCAAAGGGACGCTGGTGGTTGGAACAGACCCCACGTTCGCGCCTTATGAGTTCTACGCCGCTGACAGCAAGACGGTTGTCGGTTGGGACGCGGACTTTGCGAAAGCCGTCGGCGAGACGCTGGGGCTCGAAGTCAAGATGGTACCCGCGACCTTTGACACCATCCTCCCGGGCGTGAGCTCGAACAAGTACGACGTCGGCATCTCGGGTTTCAACGTCACGGCCGAGCGCAAGATGAACGCCGATTTCGCCTCCTACCAAAGCAGTGGCTCAGGCCTTGCTGTCAAGGCGGGCAACCCCAAGAAATTGTCCCTCAACGCGATGAAGCTGTGCGGCACGAAAGTGGGTGGCGAAAAGGGAACCACGCAGGGGATCGAGACCCTTCCGGCGTTTTCGAAGCAGTGCCTCGACGCTGGCAAGGCGCCGATCGACATTCAGCTGTTTCCCTCCCAGAACGAAGCCAACCTGGCCCTCATCTCCGGGCGGGTGGACAGCGTTCTCTCGGGCCTTATTGGTATGGGTTACGCAAGCAAGCTTTCAGGCGGCGCTTTCGAACTCGCCAGCAACCAGGACTTCGAACCAACGCCGGTGGGTATCGCCATGCCCAAGGGTTCGCCGCTGACCAAGGCGATCGTCGCGGCCGTCAGGGCACTGATCGCGGGCGACGCGTACAAGGCGATCAACGCGAAGTACGGAATCCCGGACTCTGTGACCATCAGCGCTGATGCCGTGGACGCGAGTGGTGCGAAATGAGCAGCGTGATTACTGTCCCCAAGATTGGAACAACGGACCGCCGACAGTTCACCGTGGTCTCAGCCAAGCACCCCTGGCGATGGGTGGCTGGAACTGCGGTAGCCGCCGTCGTGATCTTGCTGCTTGTTTCCGCGGTGAGCAATCCCCGTTTCGGCTGGGACAAGGTGGCCCTGTATTTCCGCGACGTCGCCATCGTCAACGGGATTGGCATCACCCTGTTCCTGACGGTTGTCTGCATGGCTGTCGGGGTGGGGCTTGGCGTGGTGCTTGCGGTCATGCAGCTTTCGGCAAACCCCGTGGTCAAGGCCTCGGCAAGCGCCTACGTGACGATCTTCCGTGGCACGCCGGTCCTGGTCCAGCTGCTGTTCTGGTTCAACTTGTCGGCGCTGTATCCGGAGATCACCTTCGGTATCCCGGGGGTCAGCCTCGACGCCAACCAGATCATCACACCGCTCGCCGCAGCGATCCTTGGCCTGGGCCTCAACGAGGCCGCGTACATGTCGGAGATCGTCCGGGCAGGCATCCAGTCCATTGACCAAGGCCAAGGCGAAGCCGCGGGTGCCCTCGGCATGTCCCGCATCCAGACCCTCACCAGGGTGATCCTGCCGCAAGCCATGCGCGTCATCATTCCACCCACGGGCAACGAGTTCATCGGCATGCTCAAGATGACCTCGTTGGTCAGCGTCCTGGCTGTCCCCGAGCTCCTGTACTCCGCCCAGATCATCTACTCGAAGAACCTGCAGGTTGTCCCTCTGCTCTTGGTGGCCAGCATCTGGTACATCGTCGTCACCACGGTGTTCACGGTAGGCCAGGGCTACCTGGAGAGGCACTTCGCGCGGGGCACGTCCCGTTCCGTCCCGCCGACCGCCGCCGAGCGGTTGAGGAAATTCTTCAGGATTCACTCCGTGCAGGGCGCAGGAAAGGGCAAGCAGTCATGACCATCGACACGAAGGAAAGCCGGAAGGCACCGGAGGCGCTTCCGCTGGTGCGCGCGGAAGGAGTGCGCAAGAGTTTCGGCGACAACGAGGTCCTCAAGGGAATCGATCTCCACGTCCAAAGCGGCGAAGTGGTCTGCCTGATCGGCGCCTCCGGCTCGGGGAAAAGCACCTTCCTGCGGTGCGTGAACCACCTCGAGAAGATCGACGGCGGCCTGCTGTGGGTTGGAGACAGGGCCGTGGGCTACCGGATCAAGGGGGACAAGCTCCACGAACAGTCCCACAACGAAATCTGCGCCGACCGCACCGATATCGGGATGGTCTTCCAGCACTTCAACCTTTTCCCGCACATGACCGTGCTGGAGAACCTGATGGAAGCCCCGCTCAGGGTGCTCAAGCAGCGCAAGGCGGACGTCCGCCGTCGGGCATTGGATTTGTTGGAGAAGGTGGGCCTTTCGGAGAAGGCGGATGCTTATCCGAGGCACCTCTCGGGCGGGCAACAGCAGCGGGTGGCGATCGCCCGGGCGCTGTGCATGCAACCGAAGCTGATGCTGTTTGACGAGCCGACGTCGGCGCTGGACCCTGAGCTGGTGGGCGAAGTCCTCAGGGTGATGAAGGACCTGGCCCGGACAGGAATGACCATGATTGTCGTGACGCATGAAATGGGCTTCGCCCGCGACGTGGCGGATCGAGTGGTGTTCATGCACGGCGGCCGGATCATTGAGGAAGGTCCCGCCGAAGAGGTCATTGGCAACCCCCGGCATGAACGGACCAGGGCGTTTTTGTCCGCGGTTCTGTAGTCGTTGATAGTGCGCTCTCGGAAGTGATTGACAGAATGCGTTAGTGGCGGCTAACGTATTAATCATGCTCGACCCACTGGAAGTTGCCGCGGAGCCGAACAGGCGGCGTCTGTTGCACCTGCTTGCGGCGGGCGAGCGCACCGTGACGGAGCTGGCAGCCGAATTCACGGTGAGCAGATCCGCCATCTCGCAGCACTTGTTGCTGCTGGAGCAGGTAGGCCTCGTTGCTGCCCGCAAAGAAGGACGCAACCGCTTCTACCGCTTGGACAACGCCGGCATGAGAGAACTCCGGATGCTTTTTGAGCAGTTCTGGACCGCTGAGCTGGACATGCTCCTCGCTGACGCACAAAACTTCACCACCGACCGCCTTCAAACAACAGAGGAATCATCATGATTTACGACAAGACCGTTCTTCTTCCCCTCAACGTCGACCAGGCGTTCGAACTCATCACGCAGCCCGCACGCCTCCGACGCTGGCAGACCGTTGCCGCGCGCGTCGACCTGAAGGTCGGCGGCGAGTACCGCTGGACCGTCACTCCGGGCCACCACGCCGCCGGAACCTTCACCGAAATCGAACCGGGCAAGCGCGTGGTCTTCACGTGGGCCTGGGAGCAGCCCGAGGCCCCGGCGGACAACGTCTCCACCGTAGCCATCACCCTTGAGCCAGCCGACGGCGGGACCACGGTGCGCTTCGTGCACGAAGGCCTTCCGACGCCGGAAGCCGTCGCAGCCCACTCCGAGGGCTGGAACCACTACCTCGACCGTCTCCTCGCCGAGGCCTCCACGGGCGACGCAGGTGCCGACGAATGGGCCGCTGCCCCCGCCGATCTCAACGAGCTCACCTCTGCGGACGCCACGCTCGCCATCGTGCAGCGCGTGCTGGCGCACGTCACCGAGGCCGACGCGCAGACCCAGACTCCGTGTGCCGATTTCAACGTGTCCCAGTTGCTTGACCACCTTGCCGGCTCAATTGCTAACATCGCCAAGGCCCTGGGCGCCGAAGTAGCCGACGACGCCGGAAAGTCGCCTGAGGTGCGCATCGCCGACCTCGCCCAGCCCACGCTGGAGGCTTTCTACCGCCGCGGCCTCGAAGGCACCATCGACATGGGTTTCGCCGAATTGCCGGCCACGATGGTCGCCTCGATCCTCAACCTCGAGTTCCTCGTCCACGCTTGGGACTTCTCCAAGGCCCTGGGCCTCGAGGTGTCGGTTGCGGATGAGCTCACCGATTACGTCGAGGTCCTCGCGCAGAACACGATCAGCGAGCAGGTCCGCGCAAGCGGCAGCTTCGCCCCGGCCCAGGAAGTCGCCGAGACGGCATCCAGCCTTGAGCGCCTGGTCGCTTTCACGGGCCGGGCTGTTCACGCATAAGGGTTCCAACGCCGCTCTTGAGGGGGTCCGTCCGCGCTGGCTGTTGTCGGTGTCGGACCCCCGTACTACTTTGAACGTGGTATCCGCTGGCGTAAGCCGGCTACTCAACGAAGGGATAGCAATGCCGCAGGTTGATAGCTACAAGCAGGGAACTCCGTGTTGGGTGGACCTGTCGTCGTCGGACATCGAGGCTTCCAAGGCCTTCTACGGTGATCTGTTCGGCTGGGAACTGGACGCGATGGACGCCGGTAACGGCATGACGTACTACATGGCCAAGCTGCAGGACCGCTACGTTGCGGGCATGATGCAGCAGATGCCGGACATGGCTGCGGCCGGTGCGCCGTCCTTCTGGGCCAACTACCTCGCCGTCGATTCGGTCGACGAGGCTGCCGAGCGCGCGACGGCGGCCGGCGGCAACATCGTCTTCCTGCCGGACAGCGTCCCCAACGGGAGCGGCCGGATGTTCTTCGCCGCCGATCCGACGGGTGCGCAGATTGGTTTCTGGGAGGCCGGAAGCCACCACGGCGCCGGGTTGGTCAATGAACCGGGCACGGTGGTCTGGAGCGAACTGCAGACAAACGACGTTCCCAAGGCCATGGCGTTCTACGAATCCGTGACGGGATGCTCCAGCGAGACGGCTGCGGCCGGCGATCTGCAGGAATACACCCAGTTCGTGGTGGACGGGAAGTCCGTGGCCGGCGCCATGAAGCAGCCCATGGAGGGTATGCCGCCGTTCTGGATGACCTACTTCAATGTTGCGGACGTCAATGAATCCGTGGCGAAGGCCTTGGAACTCGGAGCCCAGGTCTTCGCGCCTGCCTTCGATGTCCCCGGTGTCGGCCGCATGGCAGTCCTTGGCGATCCCGCCGGAGCAGCCTTCAGCGTGATGGCCGGCGAAAGCAACTAGGCCTTAAGTAAGAGTGCCCACCAGCTTGCCGGATCGGCAATTGGGTGGGCACTCTTTTGCGTTGGGAACCCTTAGGCGTAAGCGTTCACGAGGCGCACGGCGCCGCCGTCGACACCCTTGGCGCCCTGCACGTAGTCCGGGCCGCTCTTAATGATCGAGTCGGAGTCCGCAGCCACGGTACCCATGACCCACGACGGGAGCCCGCGTTCGTTGAGGCGGGCCACGGCGGCGTCGGCGATTTCGGGGGACACGATGGCCACCATGCCGACGCCGAGGTTGAGCGTGCGCTCGAGGTCGGCCAGCGGAACATTGCCGAGCTCGGAGACCAGCTTGAAGATGGCCGGCAGTTCCCACGTGGCGCGGTCAACCGTGGCCACGAGGCCTTGCGGCAGCACGCGGGCCAGGTTGGCTGCGAGGCCGCCGCCGGTGACGTGGCTGAAGCCGTGCACGGCGCCGGGCGCAGTACCCAGGCCGCTGACCGGGAACGCGCGGGCGAGGTCCAGGCAGTCGGCGGCGTAGACGCGGGTGGGTTCCAGCAGTTCTTCGCCCAGGGTGCGGCCGAGTTCGGAGACCTGGCGGTCCAGGGCCCAGCCGGCGTGGTTGATCACGCGGCGAACCAAGGAGTAGCCGTTGGAGTGTAGGCCCGAGGAGGCCATGCCGATCACGACGTCGCCGGCGCGGACGCGGTCCGGGCCAAGCAGGGCGTCGGCTTCGACAACACCGGTAGCTGCACCGGCGACGTCGTACTCGTGCTCACCCAGCAGGCCCGGGTGCTCAGCGGTTTCGCCACCCACCAGGGCAGTGCCCGCCACGGAACAAGCGGCCGCGATGCCTCGGACGATGTCCGCGATGCGCTCGGGGACAACCTTGCCACATGCGATGTAGTCGGTCATGAAGAGGGGCTCGGCACCCACCACCACGATGTCGTCCACCACCATGCCAACGAGGTCGAATCCGATGGTGTCGTGGATGTCCATGGCCTGGGCTATGGCCACCTTGGTGCCGACGCCGTCAGTGGACGTGGCCAGCAGGGGCCTCTTGTACGTGAGCAGCTTCGAGACGTCGTACAGGCCGGCGAAACCGCCGACGCCGCCGAGCACCGAGCTGTTATGGGTCGCCTTGACGGCGTCCTTCATGAGTTCGACGGCGCGGTCGCCCGCTTCGACGTCGACGCCGGCAGACGCGTAGGTGATGCCGGTTGTGTTCTCAGCGGCGGAGGATGCGGAGGTCATACAGACTCTTTCTTATCGGCGTCGGTCAGCAGGTTCTCAAACTCGGCGTCGGGTCCGGGATCGCAGCCCGTGGCGCCGGGCTTGTTGGCCGGGTCGTCCGAGTCCGCGGTCGCGGCTTCGGCGGAGATGCCCGACGTCGGCAGCCCGCCGAGGTCGGTGCGCTCCAGGAGGTTCTTGCCCAGTTTGTCCGAACCCGGAAGCGCGATGGGGTACTGGCCGGTGAAACAGGCGGTACAGAGGCGTTCGCGCGGCTGCTGGGTGGCGCCGATCATGCCGTCTTCGGAAATGTAGGCCAGCGAATCCGCCCCGATGGCCTGGGAGATTTCCTCGATGGTGGCACCGTTGGCGATCAGTTCAGCGCGGGACGCGAAGTCGATGCCGTAGAAGCAGGGCCACTGGACGGGCGGGGAGGAGATCTTGATGTGGACGGCTGCGGCGCCGGCCTCGCGGAGCATCCGGACGATGGCGCGCTGGGTGTTGCCGCGGACGATCGAGTCATCGACCACCACCACGCGCTTGCCGCGGATCACGGATTCGAGGGCGTTGAGCTTGAGCCGGATTCCGAGCTGGCGCAGGGTCTGCGAGGGCTGGATGAACGTGCGTCCCACGTAGGAGTTCTTGACGAAGCCGTGCGCGAACGGGATGCCGGATTCCTCGGCGTAGCCGACCGCGGCCGGAGTTCCGGATTCGGGAACGGGGATGACGATGTCCGCTACCTGGGTGTTTTCGCGGGCCAACTGGCGGCCCATTTCCACGCGGGATTCGTACACGGAGCGTCCGGCAATCGAAGCGTCGGGGCGCGCAAGGTAGACGTATTCGAAAACGCAACCGGCCGGCGTCGCTTCCGCGAAACGCTGGGAACGGACGCCGTTCTCGTCAATGGCGATGAACTCGCCGGGCTCGATCTCGCGGATGAAGCTCGCACCGACAGTTGCCAGGGCGGACTGCTCCGAGGCGACAACCCAGCCGCGCTCGAGGCGGCCAAGGCACAAGGGGCGGATGCCGAAGGTATCGCGGGCGGCGTAGAGGGTGCCTTCGTCCATGAATACGAAGCAGAAGCCGCCCCGAATCTTGGGAAGCAGCTCAAGCGCCGTCTGTTCGAGGGTCTTGCCCTCTTCGCCTTCGAGGAGGGCGGTGACCAGGGCGGTGTCCGAGGTGTTGCCCTGCTTCATTTCTCCGGTCAACTGGCCGCCGTTGAGCTCGAGGATCATTTCCCGGAGCTCGGCAGTGTTGGTCAGGTTGCCGTTGTGCGCGAGGGCAACGGTGCCGGTGGCGGTTGCGCCCAGGGTGGGCTGTGCGTTGGCCCAGTGGCTTGCTCCGGTGGTGGAGTAGCGGCAGTGGCCGACGGCAAGGTGCCCGGTGAGGGTGTTCAGGGTTGTCTCGTCGAAGACCTGGGACACGAGGCCCATGTCCTTGTAGACATTGATGCGCTTGCCGTCACTGGTAGCAATACCAGCCGATTCTTGTCCGCGGTGCTGCAACGCATACAGCCCGTAATAGGTGAGTTTTGCTACTTCTTCGCCCGGCGCCCAGACCCCGAAGACGCCACAAGCGTCCTGAGGTCCTTTTTCGTCGGGGAGAAGATCATGAGAAAGTTTTCCGTCGCCACGTGCCACTGGTCAATTGTCGCATGATGTTGGCGTGGTACTTTCCCTCACGCGACATTGTGACCGGGATCCTATGCCCCGGCGTCGTCCTCTGCGGGGCCGGGTACAGACTCGACGACGGCACGCCGGGAGCGCCGCACGCTGACCTTGTCGAGAACGAGGGCCGCGATGGCACCCAGCAACACGCCGCCCGCGGCAAAGGACACGAGGAAGAACCCGAAGACGGCCCCGGTGTCGAAACTCTCGTCGCCGGGGATCCCGTAGGCCACGAACGCGGCAACGACGATGCCGAGCACGCCGCCCAGGCCCATGAAGGGAACGAACTTCGGCGCACGGCGGACCGTGATCCCGCGGCGTTCCGGAGTGCCGTTATGTGCCGCGGCGTTGTGTGCCGTGCTGTTGTGCGACGTGCCGCTTTGTGACGTGCCGTCGGCGTTTGAGTCCTCAGAAACCATGCCTTCCAGCCTACCGTTTCGAGAAGGTTGGTTTGTGGTCTGAAGTCAGACCATTGACAGATTGATGTGAAGTGAGTCACTATCGATGCGAGCGGTGTCGGCCCGTTCCCCCCTTCCGTTTAGAAAGAGAATAATCATGAGTGATCGTTCTACGGCAGCGAAGGTGCAGGCTGTGCAAGATGCAGATGCTGCGGCCCTCGCCGAGCTTGGCTACAAGCAAGAGCTACATCGCGGCATGTCCGGCTTCTCCAACTTCGCAGTCTCGTTTTCCATCATTTCGATCTTGGCTGGCTGCATTACCTCCTTCAGCATTGCGCTCAAGTCCGGCGGTCCGGCTGCCATCAACGTGGGTTGGCCGATCGTTGGCCTCCTGGTCCTGTGCGTGGCTCTTTCCATGGCCGAGGTTTGTTCGCGATACCCGACAGCCGGTGGCCTTTATTTCTGGGCCGGCAGGCTCGCCAAACGCAACAAGCGGGCCTGGGCTTGGTACGTCGGTTGGTTCAATTTCCTTGGGGAAGTGGCCGTCACAGCGGCAATCGACTTTGGCTGCGCCACAACAATGATGGCTTTCGCGGCGCTGACTTTCGGCGTCGAGCCCACCGCAGGCGGTACGTTCGCGCTGTTCGTCGTCCTGATGGTCATCCACGCCCTGCTCAACAGTTTCGGCGTCAAGATTGTCAGTTTCCTGTCCAATGTCTCCGCCTGGTGGCACATTGTGGGCGTCGCGATCATCGTCGCGGCGCTGTGGATCATGCCCACGAGCCACCAGTCCTTCGACTGGACAATGACGGCGTGGCACAACGAAACCGGCTTCACCTTCGGACCGTATGTCTTCCTCATGGGCCTGCTCATGTCGCAGTACACCTACACCGGCTACGATGCTTCGGCCCACGTTGCCGAAGAGACCAAGAACGCAGCCATCGCGGCTCCCAAGGGGATTGTCATGAGCGTGGTCATCTCCATCATTGGTGGCTGGATTCTGCTCTACTCACTCGTCGCCGCGATCCCGAACGGCTCGGAGGAGGGTCTGACCACCCTAGGTGCCACGCCAACCGGTTTGCCTCCGGCACAGATTTTCCTGGATGCACTCGGCAATCCTGGCGTAGCGAAATTCCTGCTCGCCATCGTGGTAGGCGCACAGTTCTTCTGCGGCATGGCGTCAGTGACCGCCAACTCACGCATGACTTACGCTTTCTCCCGCGACAATGCACTGCCAGGCTCCCGCATCTGGGCCAAAGTCAACGCCCGGAGCGGCACCCCCACAAATTCCATCTGGCTCTGCGTTGGCTGCGCGATTGTGCTCGCCTCACCCGCCCTGTTCAACACAACCGCCTATTTTGCCGTGACGAGCGTCGCCGTCATTGGGCTCTACATCGCGTATATCACCCCGGTGTTGCTCCGCAGGCTCAACAAGAACTTCGTACCGGGCCCGTGGCACCTCGGGAAATGGAGTCCCATTATCAACTGGATAGCGATTGTGTGGGTCGCCATCATCGTGATCCTCTTCGTCCTTCCGCCCGTCGCAGACATCACCATCGACACCTTCAACTACGCGCCTATCGCCGTCGTGGTCGTCTTCCTCCTCGCCACCGTGCTTTGGTACACCACGGGGCGCCGGACGTTCATGACGAGTGCCGAACAGGAGCATCTGACGATCGACGCGGATAAGCTGCTCAACTAGCACAACCATGGGCCGCCGGCGGTTCTTCGCCGGCGGCCTCCCAGCCAGGAAGGTCGCCATGTTCCTCGTTGAACCGATTGAATCCCCCCTACTGGAGACGGTCCTGCTCCCCGCGCGTGGACATATGGCCTTCGAGTCGTGCGTCGAGCATTTGGGATCGGCAATTCAGTTGGGGATCTTCAAGACCGGCGAGCGACTCCCGCCCGAGCGCGACTTGGCCGAGCGTATGCAGGTCTCCCGGGCGACGTTGCGGGAAGCGATCAGCGCACTACGCGCAGCCGGGTTCGTCACGACCGTCCGGGGGAGGGGCGGCGGAACCATCGTGGAACCGGTCGGCAACGCGCGGCCGCCTGAGCGTCTCGGCAACAAGGACCGGCAGGAGGAAATCAGCGACATCCTCATCTTCCGTTCGGTGATTGAACCAGGGGCCTGCCAGCGGGCGGCCTCGATGCGGCTCAGCGAGGATCAGCGCCGGCTTCTTACTGATTCGTTGGCCGAGGTCGAAAACGCGGGTTCACCGGTGGAATACAGGCAAGCGGACGCCCGCCTTCACCTGGCGTTCTCCGCTGTTGCGGGATCGTCCGAACTCAACAAAGCCAGCACCACCATCCAGACAAAGATCCACGAATTCCTGGCGGAAATCCCCTTTCTGCAACGGAATATCGAACATTCAAACCAAGAACATCGATTGATAGTGCAGGCCATCCTCGACGGCGAGCCTGCAGCGGCCCGAAGCGTCATGGAATTGCACTGCGAGTCCACTGCCGCACTACTCAAGGGACTACTGAAATGAGCAGCACCATGAACGACATTTCGAACACCGTGGATACCACCGCTCACCCTCGCAATGACCGTATGCTCACCGTTGAGCAACTCAAGGCGCAGATTGGCGAGGGCGCCATAGACACCGTGATTCTCGGCTTCACCGACATGCAGGGTAGGCTGCAGGGCAAGCTCCTCCACGCGCAATTCTTCCTGGATTCCGTCCTGGAGCATGGCACCGAGGGCTGCAATTACCTCCTCGCCGTTGACACCGAAATGAACACCGTGGATGGCTATGACATTTCCTCATGGGAAAAGGGCTATGGAGACATGCTCTTCGACATGGATTTGGACACCATCCGCGTCCTTCCCTACCGCGAGGGGAGTGCGCTGATCCAGTGCGATCTGTCCATGACCGACGGCACTCCGGTCTCCGTTTCACCCCGCGCCATGCTCAAGCGCCAGACGGCCAAGGCGGCCGAGCGCGGTTGGAAGGCACTTGCCGGAACCGAGCTTGAATTTGTGGTCTACAACGACTCCTACGAGCAGGCATGGGACCTGGACTACAAGCACCTCACTCCTGCCAACCAATACAACGTGGACTACTCGCTCCTGGGATCCGGCCGTGTGGAACCCCTGCTTCGCAGGATCCGGAACGAGATGTACGCAGCCGGGATGACCGTGGAATCGGCCAAAGGTGAATGCAACTTCGGCCAACACGAGATCGCGTTCAAGTACGACGAAGTGGTCACCACGGCGGACAACCATTCCGTCTACAAGACCGCGGCCAAGGACATCGCCCATGACATGGGCCAATCCATTACCTTCATGGCCAAGCCCAACGAGCGCGAGGGCAATTCCTGCCACATCCACCTGTCCCTTCGCGGACTCAACGATGAGCTTGTTTTCTGGGACAAGGCAACCGGCGCCCGCACCAAAACCTACGATCACTTCATCGCCGGAGTGCTGGCCACGATGCGGGAATTCACGCTCTTTTACGCTCCCAACATCAACTCCTACAAGCGGTTCGTCAAAGGCTCTTTCGCCCCGACGGCGGTGGCTTGGGGCCTCGACAACCGCACCTGCTCGGTGCGCCTCGTGGGGCATGGCCAGAGCGCGCGGCTGGAAAACCGGCTGCCCGGTGGCGACGTCAACCCGTACTTGGCACTGTCGGCCATGCTTGCCGGCGGCCTTTACGGAATCGAAAATGAGCTCGAACTCGAACCGGCAACCCTTGGCAACGCCTACACCTCGGGCGCTCCCACCGTGCCGACGACGATGCGGGAAGCGCGGGATCTGTTCGCCAGCTCCGTGATCGCCAAGGAAGTCTTCGGTGAGGAAGTGGTGCGGCACTACGTCAACTACGCCGACGTCGAACTGGCAGCTTTTGAGTCCGCCATCACGGACTGGGAGCTCCGTCGCGGGTTTGAAAGGCTGTAGGGGCGATGGCTCGGAATCAGACGCCGGCTCCAGATCCAGTCCGACGGCCCCGGATCGCCCTGACCACCTATCTGCAAGACGCGAAATGGGGGGATTGGGACGCGCGGGCAGCCGTGCTTCCGGCAACATATTTGGAGGCCGTGGTGGCAGCGGGCGGCACACCCCTGCTCCTGCCGCCCATCGGCACGGATACCTCCGTACTTGACCTCGTCGACGGCCTGATTGTGGTGGGAGGCAGCGACGTCGACCCCGGAAATTACGACGCCGAGCCTCATCCGAGCACCCGCAGCCAGCCCGCGCGGGACGAGCACGATATCGCTTTGACGCTGGCCGCGTTGGAGAAAGGGGTTCCGCTCTTCGCAATCTGCCGCGGCGCGCAAATCCTGAACGTTGCCTTGGGCGGAAACCTCATCCAGCACGTGCCGGACGTCCTTCCCGAGGCCAAATACCAACCCGCTTCGGGGGTTTTCGGCGAGGTGGAGTTCGGTACGCGGCCGGGGAGCATCATCGCGGAACAACTCGGCGAGCGGGCATCGGCGCCCGTCTATCACCACCAGATTCTGGACCGGGTTGCCGAAGGGCTCTGCGTCACGGCGTATGCGGCGGACGGCACGGTCGAGGCCGTCGAGTCGACCCAAGGAAGCTGGGTTTTGGGCGTTCAGTTTCACCCTGAACAAAATGGTTCCGACTTGCGCCTCTTTGAAGGATTCATTGAGGCCGCCAGAAGGTACCGGGACGGCGAACTTTACGCTGAGCGCTTCGACCCATCGACGGAATTCAAACCGACAGAAAAGAGCTGGGCGTGAGTGCCGCAACTTTTGACATCATCAATCCGGCCACCGAGGAATTCCTTCAAACTGTAGAACTGGCATCCCTCGCCGAGACCGACGCACTCATTGCCCGCGCGGCTGGCGCTTTTGAGACCTGGCGGAAGGTGTCGCCGTCGGACCGGGCATTGCTCTTGCGCCGGTTCGCGGCCGCCGTCGACGCCGATCTGGAGAACCTCGCACAACTGGAAGTCCGCAATGCGGGACACACGATCGGCAACGCCCGCTGGGAAGCGGGCAATGCACGCGACGTCATTAGTTACTACTCGGCGGCTCCGGAGCGGCACTTCGGTCGGCAAATCCCGGTTGCTGGAGGCCTCGATGTGACATTCCACGAGCCATTGGGCGTTGTCGGCATTATTGTGCCGTGGAACTTTCCCATGCCGATCGCGGCGTGGGGCTTTGCTCCGGCGCTCGCGGCAGGAAACACAGTGGTACTCAAGCCTGCGGAACTTACGCCGCTGACCGCGATGAGGCTGGGTGAGCTGGCGCGCGAGGCCGGCCTGCCCGACGGCGTGCTGACCATCATCCCGGGGAAGGGCTCCGTGGTGGGGGCGCGCTTCGTGACCCACCCCGCCGTGCGGAAGGTCGTCTTTACCGGCTCTACCGGGGTTGGCAAGCAGATCATGGCCGGTTGTGCTGATCAAGTGAAGCGGGTGACGCTCGAGTTGGGAGGCAAGAGCGCAAACATTGTGTTCGCCGACGCCGACCTTCAGGCCGCAGCTGCAGCAGCTCCCGGTGGTGCGTTCGACAATGCCGGCCAGGACTGCTGTGCCAGATCCCGGATCCTGGTGGAAAAATCGGCCTACGACGCTTTCCTTGAACTCTTGGAACCCGCCGTTCGGGCTGTCAAAGTCGGCGACCCGGCGGACGAAAGTACCGTCATGGGGCCGTTGATTTCCGCCCGGCAAAGGGAAACTGTCGCGGGCTTTGTGCCCTCGGGAGCGCCCATAGCTTTCCAAGGCGAGGTGCCCGAAGGGCCCGGTTTCTGGTTCCCGCCCACAGTCCTGGCCCCCGGCTCCTTCGACGACCCGGCGGTGCGTGAGGAGATCTTCGGACCCGTCGTCGTCGTCGTTCCCTTCAACGACGAGGCGGACGCCGTACGGATCGCCAATGACACCCAGTACGGCCTCTCCGGATCCATCTGGACCCAAGACATCGGCCGGGCCTTGCGCGTGGCCCGCGGAGTGGATGCCGGAAACCTCTCGGTGAACTCGCACTCTTCAGTCCGGTATTCGACGCCGTTCGGCGGCTTTAAGCAATCGGGCCTGGGCCGCGAACTGGGTCCTGACGCGCTCGATTCCTTCAGCGAAGTAAAGAACGTCTTCATCGCGCACTGAACCCCCCCCAACTTTGGAAGCCCCATCATTCAAGGAGAGATCACCATGACCGAATTCATTTCAAACCGCCTCAAGGACCGCACGGCCGTCATCACCGGCGGCGGCAGCGGGATCGGCTTGGCCACGGCAAAGCGTTTCGCCTCGGAGGGTGCCAACGTGGTCATCGCCGATATCGATCCGGCAGCTGGAGAAGCGGCAGCGGCCGCCGTCGATGGCATCTTCGTGAAGGTCAACGTCACCGACGAGCAGGAAGTCATCGACCTCTTCGCCGCAGCAAAGAGCCACTACGGCAGCGTGGATATCGCCTTCAACAACGCCGGTATTTCGCCGCCGGACGACGCTTCGATCCTGGACACCGGAATTGAAGCCTGGCGCCGGGTCCAGGAGGTCAACCTGACGAGCGTCTATTACTGCTGCAAATACGCACTGCCGTACATGTTGGAGCAGGGCAAGGGATCGATCATCAACACCGCGTCCTTCGTGGCCGTGATGGGCGCGGCAACTTCGCAGATCTCCTACAGCGCTTCCAAGGGCGGCGTGCTGGCAATGACCCGCGAGCTGGGCGTCGAATTCGCACGCAAGGGTGTGCGGATCAACGCACTATGCCCAGGGCCAGTCAACACCCCGTTGCTGAAGGAACTCTTCGCTTCCGATCCGGAGCGGGCAGCGCGCCGCCTGGTCCACGTGCCCTTGGGGCGTTTCGCCGAGCCCGAGGAACTGGCCGCTGCGGTCGCCTTCCTGGCAAGCGACGACGCCTCGTTCATTACCGCTTCGACCTTCATGGTTGACGGCGGAATCTCGGGAGCCTACGTCACCCCGATCGACTAGTTGCCCTTTCAGGTCCATCGATTGCTCCCCACCGGCTCCCTCGCCGGCGGGGAGCAATCGACGGGTTAGCTGCCCCGGTACGTGGAGAACGCGAAAGGGCTGAGCAGCAGCGGCACGTGGTAGTGCTCGCCGGCGTCGGACACCGTGAAGCTCAAGTCCACTTCCGGGAAAAAAGTGTCCACGCCCTGTGCCTTGTAATACGGGCCGGTCGCGAAGTTGAGGCGGTAACTGCCGCCGTCGACCCTTTCTGGGCCCAGGTCCTTGATCCGGCCGTCCGCATCGGTGGTGCCGCTAGCCACGCGCTTCCAGTTGTCGCCGTCGCGCACGGAGAGAACGACGGCGACGCCGGCCGCCGGCCTCCCGGAACCGGTGTCCAGGATGTGGGTGGTTATCTGGGAAACGCTCATTTGTTTGGCACTCCTTCGCTGCTGACACTGGCTTCGCTGATGACGCCGGCAAGGCGCAGCACCGCGATTTCGCGCAACTGGCCCGCCACGATGGCGTCTTCTTCTTCAGCGGTGTGGTTCAGGCGCTCTTGGAGGGAGGCCAGGATTTCGTTGGCTGTCCGGCCCGCCGCGCGGATGAGGAACACGCGGCCGAACTTGGCCTCGTACTCACGGTTGCATTCGGCCAAAGCGGTGACGACGCCGTCATCGCCGGGGTCGACGCCGGCCTGTTCGGAGCGGGACATCGCGGCTTCGGTGGTCTGTGCCTTGGGCCGTTCGCCGATCCGCGGGTGGTGGGCCATCGCAGCGGCCACTTCGTCGGACGTGAACGGCTCGGCGGTTTCCCGGGCGAAATCGAGCAAGGAGTCCAAGCCGCTGAAGGGGCGCGCATCGGCGACGTGCTCCACCCAACGCTGGATGTCGAGGCATGGACGGAGGACGTCGATGGCGTCCGCACGGTCCACGCTGTTGAATACTTCAAGCTGCATGCTTGTTCATTCCTCGTGCAAGTGCTGGCATCCATGGTGTTGGCTATGCGGAGCTCCGGCGATTTCTGCCGGATGGACCTGTGCGCCTCCGCACTCCAGGCCTTCCACATCATGGAACTGTTATTTCAGCATACGTAATAGTGAATCCAATGACTGCCGCGGTGTCAAGAGAATACCGCACCCCGGTCCTCCGCCCCGTCCGGCCCGCCCTGCCTGCCCTGTGACGCTCGCTCACCTATGTGGCTATTTTCCCCGACGCTCGCTCACCTTTGGTGGGTTCTACCGAAACGCTCGCTCACCTTTGCCGTCTGGTGGACAATGTCAGCAACGAGCCAAAGGAGTTCCGCCATGCCAGAGGTCCTGACTTCCCGGTATCTCTTCGGACCGGGTCCCAGCAATTGCTATCCGGAAGTGACCGCCGCGTTGGCGTATCCGGTGATCGGGCATCTGGATCCGGTGTTCATAGAGCGCCTGGACCGGACATGTGCCGGGCTTCGGACGGTGTGGGGGACCCGGAATGCCCGCACCCTGCCGTTGAGTGCCACCGGTTCCGGGGGCATGGAGGCTGCCTTCGTTAATACGGTGTCCGACGGCGACGTGGCAGTAATTGCCGTCAACGGGCTTTTCGGGGAGCGGATGTGTGAGGTTGCCCGGCGATGCGGCGCCATAGTGGTACGCGTCGACCATGAATGGGGCCAGCCCGTGGACGCGGAGCGGGTCCTCGCCGCGCACCCGCATCCCAAGGTGATTGCCGCCGTCCATGCCGAAACCTCCACAGGTGCCGTGTCCGACGTCGCGCCCCTTGGCGCCGGGAAAGGTGACGCCCTCCTGATCGTGGACGCGGTGACGTCCATTGGCGGGCTGGAACTCCTGGCTGACGACTGGGGGATCGACGTCGGGTATGCCGGGACGCAGAAGTGTTTGGGAGCGCCCCCTGGCTTGTCCCCCTTCACGGTGTCCGAGCGCGCGTTCGAGCGGCGCATCAAAGAGCCGCGTTCGTGGTACCTGGATATCGGCCTTCTGGGTGGGTATGTTGGTGCGGCGAGCGGCAGCCGGACGTATCACCACACAGCGCCGGTGACCATGATCGCCGGGCTCGAAGCCGGACTGGACCGCATCCTGGCCGAGGGGCTCGCGGCTGTTCAAGCGCGGCACCGTGCCGCCGGGGCCGAGTTGCGGGATGGCCTTGAAGCGATGGGGCTCGAGCTGTTTGCTGCGGAGGGCGCGCGGTTGCCGAGCCTCACAACGGTCAAAGTGCCCGACGGCGTGGATTCGACCGCCGTCCGCGCTTACCTTTTGGAGAACTTCAGTATGGAAATCGGCTCCGGAGCGGGTGCGTTTACGTCGACTGTTTGGCGGATAGGCATGATGGGGCCGAATGCCAACAGGGCGTCGGTGAAGCTCGTCCTTGGCGCGCTGGAAGAGGCGATCGCCAAAGCCTGATGCTCGCTCACATATGACGGTCAAATCCCAAACGCTCGCTCGCTTCTGGCCGGAAGGCGCCGAACCGTCCCGCAGGTCATCTGCTATGACGGTCAAATCCCAAACGCTCGCTCGCTTCTGGCCGGAAGGCGCCGAACCGTCCCGCAGGTCATCTGCGCGACGGTTCTGCGGCCTTGTTTGTGAGCGAGGGTCAGGCGGATCGGCCTTGTTTGTGAGCGGGCGTCGCGCCGGTTGGCCTTGTTTGTGAGCGGGCGTTACGCCGGGAGGCCTTGTTTGTGAGCGGGCGTTACGCCATTTGGCCTTGTTTGTGAGCGGGCGTTACAGACCGAGTTCGGCCTTCAGGGCTGCTACGTGGCCCTGGGCCTTGACCTGGTACTGGGTCAGCTTGACCTTGCCTTCGCCGTCGAGCACCACGGTGGAGCGAACCAGCCCGTCCACCACTTCGCCGTTCACGAGCTTCTCGCCCCAGGCGCCGTAGGCGAGGGCCACAGCGTGGTCTTCGTCGGAGAGGAGCGGGAAGGTCAGGGAGAAGTCGCCGGCGAAGTGTGCGATCTTTTCCGGGGCGTCGGGGGAGATCCCCAGGACCTCGTAGCCGGAGGACTGCAGGCTGGACAGGCTGTCGCGGAAGTCGCAGGCCTCGGTGGTGCAGCCGGGGGTGGCGGCTTCCGGGTAGAAGTACACGATGACGTTGCGTCCGCGGTAATCGGACAGGGAGACCTTCTGGCCTTCGGAGTTGAGCAGCGCGAAATCGGGGGCCTGGGTTCCGGCGAGGAGTTTCTGGGTCATGTTGCGATCCTTGACTTGTCGGGCAACCGCCGTGGCCGGCGATCAATCTATTGGTGTAACGGGCTGCCTAGATGCAGTATTCCGCAGGTCCGCGGACTGTGGAGCCTGGTCCGGGCACGAACTGGTAGCCGCCTCCACGCACTGTGGCGATGACATGGCGGGCTGAGCCCAGCTTGCGCCGGACGCGTCCAACATACACGTCGATGGACCGAAATGCCGCGCCGGGACAGTCAAGTGACTCCAGAAAGCGTTGCAATTCTTCACGTGGGATGGGGCGGGACAGGTTTTCCACGAGGTAACGGAGGAGGCTGTGCTCCATCGCCGTGAAGCTGACGGGGACCCCATCGAGGAGGACGGTGTTCGCGGCCAGGTCCACTGCCACGGTGCTGCGTCGGCCAGCCAAGGATACCGGCGGGTTGGCAGCGGCGGTGCGGCTTCCGGCGTCGGGCGCTTCCGAAACGGAAGCCTCCGTTCCCAAAGAATCACCGGACGTTGCAGCTCCGGCGGCGGGCCAAAGGAGGACTTCCGCCCCCGGAGCAAGTTTGCGGGCCCGGGCCAGGACTGCTTCAGCGGCCCGGGCCCAAACCTCGGGATCGATCTCGCGGCCTTCGCCGGGCTGTACCCACACGGCGAGTCCGCGCGGGTGCATCCCGGCCCGAACCAGCCCGGGCCGAAGCGCGGAAGGCCGGGCGGCGGGCTGGTGCCGCGAGGCGTTGAGCCGTGCGGGCAGTTGCCCGTACGGGGCATGGACGTTGACGGCCATGGCTGGCCTTACACGCCGCCGCGGCGAATCAGCTTGCCGCTGGGCGTCCGGCCGTCGATCTCGCTGCCGCGCAGGTACGTTTTGCGGACGACGCCGGAGAGCGCCTTGCCGTCGTACGGCGTGATCGGGTTCTTGTGCTTGAGCTTCTTGACGTCGACGATGAACGCGTCGTCGGGCGCGAAGATGGAGAAATCGGCGTCGTAACCGAGCGCGAGCTGGCCTTTGTTGTGCAGGCGGGCCAAGGCTGCGGGCTTCTCGGACATCCAGGAAACCACCTGCTCCAGGGTGATGCCGCGGTGCCGTGCCTCGGTCCAGATCAACGAGAGCCCCAGCTGCAACGAGGAGACGCCGCCCCAGGCCACTGCGAAGTCGCCGTTTTCCAGGTCCTTCAGGTCAAGCGTCGAGGGGGAGTGGTCCGAGACAATGCAGTCGATGGTGCCATCCTGCAGGCCCTGCCAGAGCAGTTCGCGGTTGGAGGCCTCGCGGATGGGCGGGCAGCACTTGTACGCGGTAGCGCCGTCGGGGATTTCCTCGGCCATGAGCGTCAGGTAGTGCGGGCAGGTCTCCACGGTGAGGTGGACGCCGTCGCGCTTTGCCGACGCGATCATGGGCAGCGCGTCCGAGGAGGAGAGGTGCAGGATGTGGGCACGGGCGCCGGTCCAGCGGGCGCGTTCGATCACCTCGGCGATGGCTTTGTTCTCGGCGCCGCGGGGGCGGGATGCAAGGAAGGTGGAGTAGTGGGCGCCGCCGGGGTGGGGTGCGTGGTCGATCGCGTGGGAGTCCTCGGCGTGGACGATCATGAGGGAGTCGAAGGACTTGAGCTCGGCCATGTCCTCTTCCATCTCGTCCGCGTCCAGGTGCGGGAACTCGTCGACGCCGGAGTGGAGGAGGAAGCATTTGAAGCCGAAGACGCCCTCGTCATGCAGCGGGCGCAGGTCCTTCTTGTTGCCCGGGATGGCGCCGCCCCAGAATCCGACGTCCACGAACGCCTGGTCCTCGGCGACTTCGCGCTTGAGCTTGAGGCCTTCCACGTTGGTGGTGGGCGGGATGGAGTTCAGCGGCATGTCGATGATGGTGGTGACGCCGCCGGCTGCTGCAGCGCGGGTGGCGGAGGCGAAGCCTTCCCATTCGGTGCGGCCAGGCTCGTTGACGTGCACGTGGGTATCCACGAGGCCGGGAATGAGGGTTTCGTCGTCGCCAAGCTCGATCACCTGAGGTGCCTGCAGGCCGTTCCCCAAGGGTTCGATCGCGACGATCACGCCGTTGCGGACGCCGACTTCGCGGGCGGTGATGCCGGCGGTGGTGAGGATGCGCTGGCCGCGGATGACCAGGTCAAACGGGCCGTGTGCTGTGGTGGTTTCTTCAGACATGGAGTTGCTCCTTGGTCTCGGTTCGCGCTGCGTCTTGGGTGGATGCCGCTTTTTCAGAGAGGCGCACGCCGATGTGCTTACCCAATTCTTCAAGCAGCGGCCCTGCTTCAGCTATACATTTCTCTACATTGGATTCGAGTTCGGTCAATGCGTGGACCGACTCGAAACCGGACTCCGAAAGTTGTTCCGGGCTCAGCGTACTGCGGCCGCAGACCGCAATCACAGGGATCCCCGAACGCGCCGCCGCTCGCGCCACGCCCATGGGCGTTTTGCCGAGAAGGCTTTGTTCGTCGAGGCTGCCTTCGCCGGTGATCACCAGGTCCGCGCCCGCCAGCCGCTGCTCCAATTCAGTGAATTCGAGTACGACGTCGATGCCCGGCCTGCGTGCCGCGCCCAGCGCCGCGATGGCAATGTAGCCGACGCCGCCTGCCGCGCCTGCGCCCGGAGCCTGTGCGGCGTCCTGGGCTTCGGAACCGATTTCGCTGGCGAGGACCTGGACGAAGTGGGCCAAGGCGGCGTCGAGCGTGGCGACGTCGTCCGGCGTCGCGCCCTTCTGCGGTCCGAAGATCGCGGCGGCGCCGGTGCGGCCCAAAAGGGGATTGTCGACGTCGGACGCCAGGACGAACTCGGTGACCTCCAAGCGGACGTCGAGGTTCGAGAAGTCGATCCGATCCAGGCGCGCCAGTGCTGCGCCGCCGGCGGGAAGTTCGTTGCCGTCGGCGTCGAGGAGGACCGCGCCGAGGCCTTGCAGGACGCCGGCGCCGCCGTCGGTGTTGGCACTGCCGCCGACGCCGAGGATGATGTGCCGGCAGCCCAGGTCCAGGGCGGCGCGGATGAGTTCGCCCGTGCCCAGGCTGGTGGAGCTTTTGGCCGTTTCGGTGTTCGGGGCACTGCCGTCGCCGAAGCCTGGCAGCACCGCAAGTCCGGAGGCCGCGGCCATTTCAATGACGGCTTCATCGCCGCGGACGGCGAATTCGGCCTTGATCGGCTGGCCCGTGGGCCCGGTGACCGTCGCGCTGCGGCGGGTGAAGCCGGAGCCGACGGCGGCGTCGAGAGTCCCTTCGCCGCCGTCGGCCACTGGAATGAGCGTGGTTTCAAAGCCCTCGGCTGGCTTGTCCGGCGCAAAGTTGGCGGCAAAACCTGCCCGCAATCCCGTGCTCAAGCGGCTGGCGACCTCGGGGGCTGACAGCGATCCCTTGAACTTGTCCGGGGCTATGACCACACGCATTCCGTACCTCCTTCAGTACTTGCTAGTCCAGCAGGGCGATGATCGCAGTGGGGGCGTCCTCGCCGCGCTCGGCCAGCTCTTCGAACTCGTTCACGCCGTTGATTTCAACGCCCATGGAGATGTTCGTGACCTTTTCCAGGATCACTTCGACCACCACGGGAACCTTGAACTCGTCCATGAGTGCCTTGGCTTTGTCGAAGGCGGCAGGCAGATCGGACGGGTTCTCCACGCGGATGGCTTTGCAGCCCAGGCCTTCGGCAACCTTGACGTGGTCCACGCCGTAGCCGTTTGTTTCCGGGGAGTTGATGTTCTCGAACGCCAGGGACACGTTCTGCTCCATGTTGAAGCCGCGCTGCGACTGGCGGATCAGGCCCAGGTACGAGTTATTCACCACCACGTGGATGTACGGCAGGTTGAACTGTGCGCCCACGGCCAGTTCTTCGATCATGAACTGGAAGTCGTAGTCACCGGACAGTGCAACAACGGTCTCGTCCGGCTTGCCGCGGACAACGCCCAGGGCGGCAGGACATGTCCAGCCCAGGGGGCCGGCCTGGCCGGCGTTGATCCACTTGCGCGGGCCGAAGACGTGCAGCAGCTGCGCCCCGGCGATCTGCGACAGGCCGATGGTGGACACATAGGTGGTGTCCTTGCCGAACGCCTTGTTCATCTCTTCGTACACGCGCTGCGGCTTGATGGGCACGTTCTCGAAGTGGGTCTTGCGCTGCAGGGAACCCTTGCGTGCGGTGCACTCGGCGACCCACGCGGAGTAGTCCGGCAGGGACTTCGCTGCCTGGCGCTCGCGGGCCAGCTCGATCAGCCCATCCAGCGCCGCACCGGCGTCGGACGCTATGCCGAAGTCCGGGGAGAACACGCGGCCGATCTGCGTGGGCTCGATGTCGATATGCACGAACTTACGGCCGGCGGTGTAGGTGTCCAGGCCGCCGGTGTGGCGGTTGGCCCAGCGGTTGCCGATGCCGATCACGAAGTCCGAGGCCAGCATGGTCTCGTTGCCGTAGCGGTGCGAGGTCTGCAGGCCCACCATGCCGGCCATCAGCACGTGGTCGTCCGGGATGGTGCCCCAGCCCATCAGGGTGGGGATGACCGGAACGTTGAGCAGTTCGGCCAACTCAACCAGCTGTGCAGAGGCGCCGGCGTTGATGATGCCGCCACCGGCAACGATCAGCGGACGCTCGGCTGCGGTGAGCATGTCCAGTGCCTTTTCCAGCTGCTTGCGGCTGGCCTTCGGCTTCTCGACGGCGATGGGCTCGTAAGCGTCGATGTCGAACTCAATTTCGGCCATCTGCACATCGAACGGCAGGTCCAGCAGGACCGGGCCCGGACGGCCGGAGCGCATCAGCTGGAACGCCTTCTGGAAGGCGCCGGGAACCTGGCCCGGTTCCAGGATGGTCATGGCCATCTTGGTGACCGGCTTCGCGATGGACTCGATGTCCACGGCCTGGAAGTCTTCCTTGTGCAGCTTGGCAACGGGGGCCTGGCCGGTGATGCAAAGCATGGGGATGGAGTCTGCCCAGGCTGCGTACAAGCCGGTGATCATGTCCGTTCCTGCGGGGCCCGAGGTGCCGATGCAGATACCGATGTTTCCGTCCGCTGCACGGGAGTAGCCGTCAGCCATGTGGCTGGCGCCTTCAACGTGGCGGGCCAGGGTGTGGCGGATCCCGCCGTGGGCCCGCATCGCGGAATAGAAGGGGTTGATTGCCGCGCCTGGCAGGCCGAACGCCTCGATGGCGCCTTCCTTTGCCAAGATGGCGACGGCTGCGTCTACAGTGCGCATCTTCGTCATGGTGTGCTCCTTGAAAAGTCTGTTTTTGGGTGTGGTGGGGGAGCCGCCGTCGTGAAGTAAGACGGCGGTTGCCCGGTTTTGTTGGTTGTCGCGCCCTAGCGCGTGGCCTTACTTGCGGCCGCTGAGCTGGAGGACCTGCTTGAAGAGGCCGGAGTGGTCGAGTCCGCCGTCGCCCTGGTTGACAGTGGCGGCGACGAGCTGTGCGACGACGGCGCCGAGAGGGATTGCGACGTTGGCTTCGCGGGCTGCGGAGGTGACGATACCGAGGTCCTTGTGGTGGAGGGCGAGGCGGAAGCCGGGGTCGAAGTTGCGGTCGAGCATCTTCTGGCCCTTCTGGTCGAGGACCTTGGAGCCGGCCAAGCCGCCGCCGAGGACCTTGAGGGCTGCGTCCGTGTCCACGCCGTAGGCCTCAAGGAAGGCGATAGCCTCGCCGAGGACCTCGATGTTGACGGCCACGATCAGCTGGTTGGCTGCCTTGACGGTCTGGCCGGAGCCGGAGGGGCCGACATGGACGATGGTCTTGCCGACCGCGTTGAGGACATCCTGTGCTGCTTCGAAGTCCGCTGCGTCGCCGCCAACCATGATGGACAGGACGGCGTCGATGGCGCCCTGTTCGCCGCCGGAAACCGGGGCGTCGAGCGGGCGGATGCCGGCTGCGACGGCGTCTGCCGAGAGACGGGCGGCGACGTCCGGGCGGATGCTGCTCGCGTCGATCCAGAGGGCGCCCTTCTTCGCGTTGGCGAAGACACCGTCCGGGCCGCTGACGACACCTTCGACGTCGGGGGAGTCCGGCACCATGGTGATGACGACGTCGGCGTCCTTGACGGCGTCGGCGATGCTCGTGGCGCCCTTGCCGCCTTCGGAGACGAGCTTGTCGATCTTATCCTGGCTGCGGTTGAAACCGGTGACGGTGTGGCCGGCCTTGACCAGGTTGATGGCCATGGGGAGGCCCATGATTCCGAGTCCGATAACTGCAACGTTGCTCATGATTTTCCTTACTGAAGTCTTTGTTTTAGCTCAGGTGTGCTGGACCCAACTAGCTCGCAGTTGATGTCGTTTTGAGGGCTCTAAACGACATCAATTGCTACTCAGCTGGCGGGTTCGCTAGTGGGAGGTGGCGCGCTGGCGGATGGCCCAGCTGAAGGCCGTTTCCTGCGGTTCCTTGTACTCGAGGCCGATGTAGCCTTCGTAGCCGAGTTCGCGGCTGCGGGCGATCCATTCGCCGAGGGGAAGCTCACCGGTTCCGGGAGCCCCGCGGCCGGGGTTGTCGGCGATCTGGATGTGGCCGAAGTCCTTGGCGTGGTTCTCGATGACGGCTGCGACGTCGTCCCCGTTGACTGCCAAGTGGTAGAAGTCGGCGAGGAGCTTGACGTTCGTGGCGCCGGATTCTTCCTTGACGCGGGCGATCACCTTGAGGGCGTCGGCGGCTTTGAGGAGCGGGTACTTGGGGGCGCCGCTGACGGGTTCGAGGAGGACGGTGCCGCCGATGCGTGCGACGCCTTCTGCTGCGCTGGCGAGGTTCTCAGCGCCGATGGCGTCCTGCTTCTCGGCGGATTCGCCGTCCACTCGGTTGCCGTAGAGGGCGTTGAAGGCCTTGCAGCCGAGCCGCTCGCCGATGCCCGCGACAACGTCGATGTTGTCCAGGAATTCGGAAGAGCGCGCAGGCCAGGAAACAAGGCCGCGGTCGCCGCCCGGCATGTTGCCGGCGTTGAAGTTCAGGCCGGTGAGCTGCACGCCAGCGTCCTTGATGGCGTTCTCGAACTCGGTTACCTGGGCGTCCGACGGGACGGAGGATTCAAAGGGCCACCAGAATTCGACGGCGTCAAAGCCGGCAGCCTTCGCGGCCGCGGGTCGCTCGAGCAGGGGCAGCTCCGTCAGGAGGATGGAGCAGTTCACTGTGTACGTCATCGTAGGTGTCCTTCCGGGGGAGGGCTTGGGATCTATCTACCGCTTGGCTTGTTCTCTTGGGCTAGTCCGCCGCTGGAGATTTCCGTCTTGTGGAATTTAGATTCTGCTTTATGAAAAGTTTAGGGAAGGAGGGGGTGGGAGTCAAGGGGGTGTTCGGTAGGAGCGGGGTTTGGGATACCAAGTGGGGCGGTTGGGTGCGCTGGGAGGGGGCGGTTGGCGCGCGAAGTCCACTCTGGCCTCGCCGCCTGATGGAGACACCTCTCTACGTGCTCACCCTCGATTTACACGGAGATGCGCCACCGACCACACGGAGATTGCCCGATTCCACACTGAGATTCGGGTCTCCCAGCACTGAGTTTCCCCTTTTTTACACTGAGACGGCTTTTTCGCCCTTAGCCTTCCCGTATCAGTTTCGATTTCCAATCGGAACTACAGATCGATTGGGGGATTCATGATAAATCGCGTCTCGATTGCTCGGGAAGTCCTAGCGGCAACGCCAGCCCGTGCTACTGCGATCCCGGGCCCGTTGCGATCAGGGCTGCGGCGTGCCGCTGCGCAAGCGGTTATTGCCGGTGACAGCGGCCTTCGGAATGGATCGAAATGCTCTATTACCTAGACGAACTCCTGACGGCAATGAACGCAACTCCGGGTCGACGCTGGTTCAACATAGCTAGTGCCGTGCTCATCGTCGTGATATTCGGTGCATTCGCCAGAGCCGGCGTGTCGAGCTGGGTTATCGTCCCGGCGGTTTGCATCGAATTCGTATGCCACGGAGCGCTTGTTGCCTCCTGGGCCCGAAAAGACGCCTTCGAAGCCTACAAACAAGGCGAACGCGCATGCGAACCCTAGTTACCCCGGTCGCCCGAGGGGCCGTAGCTAACTTCTCTGCGACGGTCGCGCGGGCCCCCATCCCCCGAGAAAGGTTCCGATTGTGATCTTTTCATCAACTATCCGCAGGACGGCCACAGTCTTCGTGCTCGCGTGTGTCGCTGGCGGCACTATTGTCGGGCTCCTTCACCAACCGAAGACACCACCGCTTGCCTGGACCTCCTTGGCTCTTGGCGCGGTTGCCTTGGTCCTAGTGCTCACAACAAAGCGAAGTCCGAAGCGCGATGCTGGTCTGTTCGCGATCAGCGGGATGGGCAGTGGCGTTTTCATTGGAGCGTCGACCGTTGGCTTCCCCGGGTCGCTTCCGATATGGCTTTGGACAATCGGCGCGATCTGTCTAGGAACCATGACTCTCGTCGTCGATCCTGAGGCGACCCAAAACAAATCCGTAAGTCATCTCTAAGCATCCGCGATGGGAAGGCTGTTCGTTCTCGCGCTGGCGGTGGTCCTGTTCGTGGAGTGTCTTATCTGGGGCCGAGAGCGGGCTCCTCCGAACTTGAAGTAAAGGACTCGCGAGCCGCGCTCCCGGACTAATTCCGCGCGATCGGCTCGGGGTGGAGAACATGTTCGATATTCATGTCTGACCAGAAAAGCGGTTGGAATTCCAAGGCCGACCGGTAATTGAGAATGGGGAATCGAATGAAAATGGTTAGGAATGTAAGGAAGGCAGTCGCGGCAGGAGCGCTGTCGGCACTTATGGCAATTGGGGCGGCGTCGGGAGCGCAGGCCACTAGCGCGTCAGGCGCCGCGTATTTCGATAACGGGCAACCGATCACGGCAAATATGTGGATCCAGCCGGTTTCAAATGGCGGCTGTGGGAGTTTTTCCTCGTCGGCGGTGATGAACGTATCACCTAACTGGATCCGCAACACGACCTCGTTCTACCAGTACGGAGTCGGGTCCATCAGCATCAAGGGTGTCAATGTATCGGGATCGGGAACCAGCAATCCGGCGACACTTCAGTGGACCAACAGTAACGGCGCTCGGGGATCCTATCTGAGTGGCACTGTCTGCATGGGGTGGGGGGCGTTCTACCTAGGTGCGGATGTGGCGGCCACTGCGTACTACTACGGCAATTTGCGCACTGCTTCCGCGCGCGTATGACGAAGAGATCGGCACTGCAGTAATGAAAAGAGGTCCGGGCATATGTCGTCGAAACTTGCAGCACACACGAAGCGCGAACTATTGGCGGTGCTAATCGTGGCTATGCTCTGCTTGCCTGCCTGCAGTGCCGGTCTCTCTGCGCCGGCTAACGATGTTTCTGCCATACAAAAAGACTTGAAGAATCTCCAGGGAATCAACGGCCTCATAAGGATGCCCGAAGGGGAGGGCCAAGAGCGCGGGGATCTGTACACCACAGCGTTGTACTCCGAGAAGCTTGGTTCCTACCTGCTGGCCGCGGACAACGCCTATGGGACTGTCCGCGAAGCACTCGGCGCGCAGTCCACAGCCGACCCTCCGACGCTCTGGTCAGCTCTCAAGTTGCTTAGGACTGCCGGCGCAGCTTTGCCTGCCGATTTGGAGGCGAGATTGGCCAATGCCGCGATTCCTCCGAGGCAACAGGATGTAGGCGCCGAGATCGCCGCTCTCTGGTTTTGGATCGATATCGGTAGGATGCAAGGCTGGTCTACGATCGCTGGAAAGTCCTTTGTGGAAGAAGCGCTCGTGCGGCTTAGGGCAGTTGACGTCAACTCGATCACGAACAAGCCCTATCTTGTGTGGCGTCTCTTCGATTCGTATTCGGCCCTGCAAAAGCAGAAACCCGGCGAATTGGAACGAGCGTTGAAAAACGTGGAATGCAAGAAGCTCCCTGGCGACTATGAGTCGACCCTTGACTTTCAAGCTGCTCTTGAAGCGAGAGTAACGCTTGGAAAGGATCTCGTCGTTCCAATCAATGCTAAAGACCATATCGTTGGGCTTCTCGATTCAAGCCAGGTGCATGATGACGTGCTGATCGCCTCAATGCTGCGTTCCCTGGAGTTGCTGAACGCGCAGGCCGAGGCAAAACGACTTATCAAGGACCGTATTGCACCCAGAGTCGACAAGAAGACCGGACTTATCCGCTCAGCGTCTCTCGCCAAAGGCTCGGTCCACGGGACGTATCTTGCCGCGAGACTCCTCGACACGAGCTTTCCAGAGGTCGCCAGTGAGCGAACCCGAGATGAACTGGAACGGGTATTGAAGGTGCCCGAAACCGATCTGATCACCCAACTCAAGGCGCTTGTGGCGCTAAAGCGCTCCGGTTCCTCGTCCTGGGGGAGCTACGGTGCGGTCATCGAGCGGGGAAGGGCAGCGCTTCCGGCCGCCGTGGCATTCGCAAATCTCAGCGGGTACATCGAGTTGGTGGACGTACTCGTGCAGCTTGAGCCCAGCGTCCGGTTGGGCCGACTGGAGGCGTTCGATGCAGACCCCGGAGTTGAAGATCTACTCTCCGGAGCTCTGATGGCGCTCTCCAACTCCATGTACTTCTCAAACAGCGAGGAAGTGAGATCAATGTTTCCGGCCGTCCAGTCCGCGCTCCCGCAGCTCATCGGTTCACCCAAAGGAAACGGCCTGAACTATTTTCGGGCATTGACCGCGATGACGAATGCAAGTCGCTCCGGACTTGGATCAAACGACTTCGACAAGGCGGCCGAGGGACTCCGGGCTCTGAAAGGCTGCGAAGAATATCCGTCCTTGTATCGCATGGAAGCAGACAAAGCGTCACCGTGTAGCCTCTCGCTTTCGGCCGCCATGATCGCCGTCCCGGGTGCTTACGACTTCGGGGAGAACAAGTGACCTCGGTACTGCGTCTTGAGGAGATCGCGAAGTCTTTTACAGGTGAGCGAGGGACTCGACAGTTGGTCCTTTCTGGAATCAGCCTGAACGTTGAGGCTGGTGAAATCGTCTGGCTGCGGGGCGAGTCAGGTTCCGGGAAGTCAACGATCCTCAATATCTCGGGACTTCTGTCAACCCCCGATGCCGGCAAAGTGTGGATCAACGGTGACGACAGAACCAATGCATCGTCGCGGACGGCGAGTCTTGTCCGCTCGAGCCAAATTGGAATGGTTTTCCAGAGCAGCAATCTAATGCCCGAACTCACGGCGTTGGAAAATGTTCTCCTTGCCAGCAGCCAGCCCATGACACGCGCAACGATTACGGCGCAGTTGGATCGCTTCGGCCTTGCGGCGGTCGCTGACCGGCAAGCGAAGAGGCTTTCCGGCGGGCAGCAGCAAAGAGTCGCGTTTTGCCGCGCACTGATCAACCAACCGTCGCTACTCCTGGCAGACGAACCAAGTTCGGGGCTTGACGCGACGAATACTGAAGCCATCCTGGATGCCATGCGAACGGGCGCCAACAGCGGGTGCGGTGTCCTCGTCGCTTCCCACGACCAAGTCTTCCAGCAGGTGGCCCACCGTCAGCTTCCTATGAAGGAGTTGCTCCTTGAACAGAAATAGAATCTTTGCTGCGAGGTCAGTGCGGCTTTCTCTATCGAAATTGAGGCCACTCGCGGTCCTGATGAGTCTTGGCATCGCGGTATTCATTTTCGCCGACAGCATCGTCGGGGCCGGCATAAGTTCATACTCAAACAAGATCACCACCAACTCCGCCCTGAATTACGTTGAGGTGACATCGGTCGGTCCAGACTCAGCTCGCGAGATCACCGACGACTCGTTGTCCCGGTTCGACCAAATCGATCACGTGGTGGGGTCCTCCGGCTGGGCGCAAATTGACCTCGCCATCGAGGATCCGGCGAACTGGCCATCTCAGAACAACCCCGGTGCATTCATGGGGACGCCATTTATCAGTGGCATCGCCCCAAAAGTACTGCTCGGAGACGTGCCCGGAGACGGCCCTGGGGTAGGCCAGATCCTGCTTCCCGACAAGGGACAGGGCCAGAAATACGCTCAGTTGCTCGGCAAGGAAATGAGCTTCGTGTACACAAAGGAAATCGGCCCCGGCAACGGGGAACCCGTTTCCATATCTCTCCGTGTGTCAGGTATCTATGACAACTCGTCGCCGGGTACGGATGGCGCGCAAGCCGCATACGTATCCAGCAAGGTGCTCATGTCGACACTCGCCAACGCCCGGCCAAATGCCAAAGGGTTAACCTATCCCCGCGCATATGTTCGCGTTGACTCAGCAGGCGAAGTGGTCAATGTACAGAACCAAGCCCGGGCCCTCGGATACTCAGTGAACAGCGTTGCGGGCCAAATCCGGTCCCTGTCAGGCCTGTTCGCGCTTCTTGCCCTTGTCAGCTGGGTGATCGGTGGGTTCTTGATCATCTTCTGCCTCGGCGTTGGAGTGTCGGTCGGTGGGAGCTGGATTAAGCAGAGGGCCCGCGAAGTGGGTCTCCTCAAGGCCATCGGCTGGTCGGGAGCCTCGATAGCCGGGGTTTACATGGTCGAATTGGCGGCAGTGGGCCTCATCATTGGCGTCGCGGGAGCGCTCCTGGGAACAATTTGCTCCATCGTAGGAACGGCGGTCTTCAGCGGCCTGCAGCTCGACCTGCTGCCGGTGGCTGCGTGGGCGATGCCGAATTGGCTGCTCGTGCTCGGAGCACTCTTCTGCGTGCCGTTCTTCTTGTGCCTTGGAGCCGTGGGCCACGTCGCAAGACTCGCCCGGCTCGACGCGGATTCCTCGCTGAGAGACCTGTGAATCCGGCGTCGTACGACGTTAACGAACCTTCCCGCGCCTAGGTTAGCGGTCTGCGACCCGTGATAGTCTGGGTCCATCACGATCAGCCCGCTCGCCTCACGGCTCGGGCTGATTTTCTTTACCGGGGGAATCGTGGGTGAGTACGCAAAGCAGTGGCTGTCGGTCGAAGACCAAATTAAGAAGCTTGCATCACGCGGCTTGCGAGTCCCGGATGTCGGAAAAGCCTCGCAAATTCTTTGCGCAGTTGGATACTACCGACTCACCGGCTACCTCTACCCTTTTCGTGAGTCGAAGACGTACCTGGACGATGAAGGTCGGCAACGCGTGCAGATCCTCAACGAATATCGGTATGGGACTTCCATCGAGGACGCCGCAGCCCTCATCGACTTTGACCGTCGGCTTCGGATGCTCATCCTTGACGGAATAGAGAGAATTGAAGTTTCCCTGCGAATGCTGATCAGCAATGTGCTCAAGGTGACGAACCAAGCTTTAGCAAGCACGAGCAATGGATTGCCCGGATGCAGGCGCGGCAGAATGCGTCCGACGAGGCATTCGTTGCCCATTTCCGTGATAAGTACGACGGTCGGATGCCGATCTGGGCAGCCACCGAAATTATGGAGATGGGACATCTGAGTCGCTTGTACGGTGGCCTGACTAATTCGATCGGGACTGAGATCGCGATGTCGGACGGCTGGACAGATCTGGAGCTTTGGCGTTCTTAGCCCCGCCCTCTACCTTCAGTGGAGTACCTGCCTCTCCAGAGGTTACATGCCACTCAAACGGACAAGCCCCTCTCCAATCTCCCGCCCGATCCTCCGCAGCAGTTCCGCCGACAGCGCTGGATCCTTCGACGAGTCCTGGTCCGTGTAGTCCGCCAAGGCGTAGACACGCGAGAGCGACATCTCGGACCACCGTCCCTGCGGCAGCAACGAGCGGCCCGCGACGGCAATGATCGGCCGGGTGCCCGATCGGCGTGCGACGGCGGCGGGCAGCTTTCCGGCCAAGGTCTGCTCGTCGATGCTGCCCTCGCCGGTAATCACGACGTCGCAGCTATCCTTGCGGGTGTCGAAGTCCAGAAGGTCCAGGAAGTAGTCAGCTCCGGAGACTTGAGAAGCGCCTAGCAACAGGCACGCGAAGCCGATCCCCCCGGCGCTCCCAGCGCCGGGATGCTCGGCAAAGGAAGACGCATTCTCAAACCCGCCCGATGCAAGCACAGAGACAAAGTGCGTCAGACCGGCGTCGAGCGCTGCGACGTCCGCGAGCGAAGCACCTTTCTGCGGACCGAACACAGCGGGCGCACCGTCGGGCCCGGACAGCGGGTTGTGCACGTCGCTCGCGACTATTAGTTCCACACCAATCAGCCCGGGAAGCGCATCCACAACAACGGAATGAACACGGCCAAGGTTCCGTCCGTTGCCTTCCAAAGAAAGCCCGGAAGCATCCAGGAAGCGGAAGCCCAGAGCGGTGAGCATGCCCATTCCGCCGTCGGTGCTCGCGCTGCCGCCGAGCGCCAGCACGATCCGAGCCGGCCTCAACGAAAGAGCAAAGAGAACAGCATCGCCAAACCCGCGGCTCGACGCATCGAGCGGCAAAAGCCGTCCGTCCGGCAACAGCCCCAAACCGCAAGTGTTCGCTACCTCCACAACAGCAGTGACGCCGTCGAACGCGATGCTCGCCTGGACGGGCTGTCCGGTTGGCCCCGGGACCACCAAAGCATGGCGGGCGAAGCCGGAGGCGACGGCGGCATCGACGCTGCCGTCACCTCCGTCCGCCAGCGGCAGCAGCTCACAGTGGACCGCCCCGGCGGAACGGAGCCCGGCTGCCAGGGCGTCCGCCACCTCGCCAGCGGTGAGGCTGCCTTTGAACTTGTCCGGCGCGATGAGGACGGTCTTCGGGGCCATTGCGTTGGTCATGTCAGATGGATTCCGAGTAGGCGGGGTGGCGGTCGGGGGCCTGAAAAGGCTCGACGGCGGCAGCGGGCGCGGGAACTTCAGCCACCTGAATCGGCTCCACGACTTCGCCGGCGAAGACGCGGCGGACGCGGTCGGCGTCGAGGGTGCGGTCCCACCAGGCGATGAACAGGGTGGCGACGGCGTTGCCGGTGAAGTTGACGAGAGCGCGGCATTCGGACATGAACTTGTCGATGCCGAAGATGAGCATGATGCCGGCGGCCGGGATGGTACCGATGGTGGCCAACGTTGCAGTGAGAGCGATGAAGCCGCCGCCTGCGACCCCGGCAGCACCCTTGGACGTAAGAAGCATGACGGCGATGAGGCCCAACTGCTGGCCGATGCTCAGGTGCGTGTTCGTCGCCTGGGCGATATATACGGCTGCCAAGGAAAGGTAGATCGCAGCGCCGTCGAGGTTGAAGCTGTAGCCGGTGGGGACAACGAGGCCCACAGTCTCTTTCTTGACGCCGGCGTGCTCGAGCTTCCGCATGAGGCCCGGCAGCGCCGGTTCGGCGGTCGAGGTGCCCAGGATGATCAGGTATTCCTCTTTGAAGTGCCTGATCATCGTAAAGATATTCAGCTTCAGGAACGCCATGACGGAGCCGAGGACCACCACCACAAAGAGGATCGAGGTGATGTAGAAGAGCGCGATCAGCCCGCCCATGCTCGTCAGCGAGGACACGCCGTACTTGCCGACCGCGAAGGCCATGGCGCCGAAGGCGCCCAGGGGCGCGGCTTTCATGATGAAGCCCAGGATCTTGAACATCACGCCGGTGAGCCGCTGCACGCCGTCGAGCACGGGGGCGCCGAGCTTGCCCATAGCGTTCAACGCGATGCCGAAGACGACCGCGATGAAGATGATCTGGAGAATATCGCCCGCAATGAAGGGCTGGACGATGCTCGTGGGGATGATATTGGTCAGGAACTGCCACCATTCCTGGTGTGCGCCGGCGTCGATGAGCTTGGCCGCGGCATCGGTGGTCTTGATGGTGCTGGCCGTAGCGTTGACGCCCTCGCCAAGCCGGAAGATGTTGATCGCCACCAGGCCGAATACCAGCGCACAAATAGTGCCGAGCTGGAAGTAGGTGAGGGCCTTCAGACCTGTCATCCCCACCTTCTTCAGGTCCGCGACACTCGCGATCCCGCCGACGATGGTCAGGAAGACGATCGGACCGATGAGCATCCTCATCGCATTGACGAAGGTGGTCCCGATCGGTTCCATGGCGATGCCCGCGGTCGGCGCGAGCCAGCCGAGCAGGACGCCAATGAGAATGGCGGTCAGAACCCAGAAATACAGTTGCCGGTACCAGCGTTTTTTGGGTGCCGGAGCTGCGCCGGCTTTGTTGATGTGTTCCATGATTCCTACCTCATTGTGGAATGTCTCTGGAGAATGCTGAAAGGGTAAGCGGCGTCCCGAGGGCCCCGACGCGAGCTTGCGAGCGTTGGGAAGGGACCTCCGCGGCGGAAGACGACGACGGCGGCCGGACAGCCGCCGTCGTACGTCACTCATCGAAGGCTGGCGCTAAGCGGGGACCCGAGGGCCCCGACGCGAGCTTGCGAGCGTTGGGAAGGGACCTCCGCGGTGTGGCTAAGTGCCTTGATGATCGCTTCGGTGACGTCTTCCGTGTTGGCTTCGCCGCCGACGTCGCGGGTCAAGAACCCGGCGGCGGTGGTCTGCTCGATGGCCGCCTCGACCAAACGGGCTTCTTCGTGCAGGCCGAAGTGGTCCAGCATCAGGGCGGCGCTGGCGATGGCGCCGATCGGGTTGCTGATGCCCTTGCCTGCGATGTCCGGTGCGGAACCGTGGACGGGCTCAAACATCGACGGGAAGCGGCGCTCCGGGTTCAGGTTGGCGCTCGCGGCGAGGCCGAGGCTGCCGGCGAGTGCCGAGCCGAGGTCCGAGAGGATATCGGCGTTCAGATTGGACGCGACCACTACCGACAGTTCCTCGGGGTGGAGGATGAACTTGGCGCTCATGGCATCGACAAGCACGCTCTCGGTCTGGACATCCGGGTACTCGAGGGCGACGCGATTGAAAGTTTCGTCCCAGAGGACCATGCCATACTGCTGGGCGTTGGATTTGGTGACGGATGAAACCTTCTTGACCGCGCGGGTCCGGGCGAGGTCGAAGGCGAAACGCATGATGCGCTCGCAGCCCTTCTCGGTGAATAGTGCAGTCTGGAGCGCGACCTCGTTGCCCGGGCCGCGACCGCTCAAGTTGCGACCGCCGAGACCGGCGTACTCACCTTCGCTGTTTTCGCGCACAACGATCCAGTCGAGCTCCGTGTTGTCAGCCTTCCGGAGCGGGGACTCGATGCCGGGGAGGAACTTGACCGGGCGGATGTTGGCCCACTGATCGAAGTTCTGAGTGATGTTCAGGCGCAGGCCCCAGAGGCTGATGTGGTCCGGGACGTTCTCCCAGCCGACGGCTCCGAAGTAGATGGCGTCGAAGTCCTTGAGGGCATCCAGGCCCTTGGGGTCCATCATCTGGCCGGTCTTCTCGTAGTAACCGCAGCCCCACGGGAACTCGGTCCATTCGAAAGCGAACTTACCGTCGGAGTTCGCGGCCACGGCGTCCAGGACGCGGCGGCCTGCGGAGACAACTTCCTTCCCCACGCCATCGGCGGGGATCGATGCGATGCTGAATTTTTGGGTGGCGCTCATGCCTACCTCCTCGTTGAGTTTGTTAGCAGAGTCACACTGCTTTCCTCTTCAAGTAGACGGGCCGCAGGTAGGTGGCGTCCAAGACTTAGTTTCGATCCGGCTGATAGGTAAGGCCTATCTTTCCGTGTGTTCCGCAGCGACATTCAAGAACGCTTTGGCTGCGGGGGTGAGGTTGTCCTTACGGCTGAGCACCGCGACGTCCAGATGGCTCACCGGTTCGATGAGCAGGGTGCGGAGCCCGGCTTTGTGCGCGGTGGGAGCCCACGACGACGGCATCACCGCGTGCCCGACGCCCGCCAAAACGAGGGGCAAGATGGAGGTCCGGTGGGCAACTTCGACGACGATCTCCACCTCGACGCCGTGCGCCAGGGCATCGTCGACGAGCCAACGCATGAGGGAGCCTCGCTGGCTCGCAATGATGCGCTGGCCTCCGAGATCCTCGCGTTGGATGGCCGTTTGCTCGGCGCCGAAGGTGTCGGCCTGCGGGTTGACGATCAGGATGAGCGGTTGTTTTTCGAGTTCGAGGACCTGGACGCCCGGTACCAGTATCGGTGTGGGGGATCCGGCCAGCCCGATCTCGGAGCTGCCGTTCCGAACTGATTCGATCACCTCTTCGGGAGTGAACGCGGCACTGACGTTGAGCCGGACCGCCGGGTACGTCTTGGTGAACGCGGCGATCATGGACGTCAGCGGCTCGATGCCGGGGGAGGGCATGGTGATGATGTCGAGGCGACCACTCCTGATTCCACGGAGTGACTGGACGGCTGATTGCGCGGCGTCGAGGTCGCGCATGACGAGGCGCGCCGGGCCGACCAGCTCTTTGCCGGCTTCGCTGAGGACTGCCCTGCGGCCGATGCGGTGGAACAGCGGAACGCCGAGCTCCTTCTCGAGGCCCGCGATGGTCTGCGAAAGCGAGGGCTGGGCGATCAGCAGATGTTCGGCGGCGCGGTTGAACCCGTCGTGGTCGACGACGGCGAGGAAGTACTTCAGTTTTCGTGTGTCCACGATGGGCTCCTCTGGCTGGACTTCCGAATCGATCGATAGCCTACGCCTATCAGTGGCTCGAACGAGGGCCGGGCTGTCCGGTGTCCTTCGCTGGCCCGCCCAAAAATTCCGGTTCCTTCCCTAGATTTTTCGCCCGGGCGTGGTTCTCGGGCCTAATAATGTCAGTGGTCCCTGCGAGGCTTTTCTTATGGCCGGGAACCGGGGAACCAAGGTGATCGGGACGGGCGCGCCGTCCGGCGACGCGGTTCCGGATGCTGCCGTGCCGGGCGTCCAGGTGCCGTGCCTTCGTGTGGAGGATCTGATCGATGCCGTGAGATCGCTGCGCCCAGGCTCCGACAGTACTGACCTGATAAACCAGTTGCGTGCCCTGGAGGATCTGAAGTCCGCGGCCGCGGCTGCGCAGGCGAGGATCGCCGTCGTGTTCGATACCGCACAGCGCAGCGCCGACGCGGCGGCGGGTGTTCCGGCCGACGAGCAGGGTCGCGGCGTCGGAGCACAAATCGCCCTTGCGCGGCGGGAGTCACCGGCCCGCGGATCCCGGCTCTCCGGCTTCGCGAAAGCCCTCGTGAGCGAAATGCCGCACACCCTCGCCGCCCTGGACACCGGGCAGCTGAACGAATGGCGCGCGACCCTGCTCGTGAAGGAAACAGCCTGCCTGTCCGCCGAAGACCGCTGCGCCGTGGACGAGGAACTCGCCGCCGACACCGGAGTCTTCGACGGCGCCGGGGACAACGCGATCATCGCCGCGGCCCGGGCCGCGGCGTACCGGCGGGACCCCCGCTCCGTGACCCCGCGCGCAAGCCACGCCGCCACCGAACGGCACGTCAGCCTGCGCCCGGCACCGGACACCATGACTTATTTGACCGCCCTGCTCCCGGTTGCGCAGGGCGTGGCCGTGCACACGGCCCTGACCCGGCACGCCGACTCGCTGCGCTCCAGCGGGGAGACCCGGTCCCGGGGCCAGATCATGGCCGACACCCTCGTCGAACGCACCACCGGCACCCCCGCAGGCATCACCGGTGTCGAGGTCCAGCTCGTCATGACCGACCGCACCCTCTTCCAGGGCGACAGCGAGCCGGCACGGCTGCCCGGCTACGGCATCGTCCCCGCCGGCTGGGCCAGGACCCTCCTCAACGGCAGCAGCGGCAACATCGAACACGGCCAGTCCGGGCAGCCCCAGGATCTCAAGCTCTGGCTCCGGCGCCTCTACACCGCCCCCGGGACGGGGGACCTTGTCGCCACCGATTCCCGTGCACGGCTCTTCCCGGCAGGCATGCGGCGCTTCATCCAGGCCCGCGACGACACCTGCCGCACCCCGTACTGCGACGCGCCCATCAGGCACTTCGACCACATCATCCCCTGGCACGACGGCGGCACCACCAGCCTGGCCAACGGCGCCGGCCTGTGCGAAGCCTGCAACCACACCAAAGAACTCACCGGCTGGACAACACGAACCAAGACAACAACACGCCCCGGGACACCGCATGCCCTCGACATCCGCACCCCCACCGGACACCACTACCGATCAACAGCCCCACCCCTGCCAGGAACGCAACTGAACGGAGACCCGCCTGTCATGGCGGCGCACTATTTCGGGGACCTGTTTCGCACGCGCCACGGACAGGAACTACGCCAACCAGCCTAGGCACGCTCACACACGACCAGCCGTGTACTGGTAGTGCCTGCGGTCAGAACGTACCGCCTCCCGTTTCGCCCAAGGGGTACTCGCGCTGGAGCTGTGCAACTTTCGGATCGTCCTCGTCAGCTCCGTAGTCCGAGTTCCGGGTGATGTCCTTTCCGTCGGGGAGCTTCATTGCGCGGAAGACCAACGAGAGTACGGCAGCAACGATGAGGTTGATCGCGAACGCCACGACGGCGATGTAGACCTGCACGTTGGTGCCCGGGATGGCGGCGATGGAGCCGCCGAAGTTGGCCTTCGTCACGGGGTTGACCACGTTGTACGCCGCTACGGTGCCGTAGATGATCCCGGCCGCCCAGCCTGCGAAGAGCGCCCAGCGGTGGAACCAACGGGTGTACAGTCCTGCCACGATCGCGGGGAAGGTCTGCAGGATCCAGATGCCGCCGAGGAGCTGCATATTGATGGCGGCGGACTGGTCCATCGCGATCACGAAGATCAGCGCCCCGAACTTCACCACGAGGGAGGCGATCTTAGAGACCTTCGCTTCCTGCCGCGGGTCGGCGTCGGGCCGGATCAGGTCGCGGTAGATATTGCGGGTGAACAGGTTGGCGGCAGCGATCGACATGATGGCGGCGGGGACCAACGCGCCGATGGCGATAGCCGCCAAGGCGATCCCGGCAAACCATGCGGGGAAGTTGTCCAGGAACAACTGCGGAACCACCAGTTGCGGATTGACGGCACCGTTCAGGTCAATGGGCTTGGTGCCCGCAGAGATGGCCGCGTAACCAAGAAGGGCAAGGAATCCCAGCATCAACGAGTACAGCGGAAGAACCGCGGCGTTCTTGCGGATGGTGTTCCTGCTCTTCGTCGCCAGGACCCCGGTGACCGAGTGCGGGTACATGAACAAGGCCATGGCCGAGCCAAGGGCCAGCGTCCAGTATGCCGAATAGCTGGCGGCACCCGGGATGAAGACGCCGGCCGGCTTGCCTGTCGCCGGGCTGATGGCGTCGAGTTTCGTCTGGGCCGCACCGAAGATGTTGTCCCAGCCCCCGAACTTGATCGGCAGGTAGATCACAGCAACGATGACAGCTAGGTAGATCAGGAGATCCTTCACGACGGCGATGAGCGCCGGCGCCCGAAGGCCCGAGGTGTAGGTGTAGGCGGCCAGGACCACGAAGGCGATGATCAGCGGAAGGTCAGTCAGCAGCACATTCTGCGCGCTGCCGAGCCCCAACACCGTGAGAACGGCTTTGATGCCAACCAGTTGCAGCGCGATGTAGGGCATGGTCGCGACAATGCCAGTGAGGGCCACCGCAACCGTTAGTGCCCTGCTGCCATAGCGCCCGCCAACGAAGTCAGCCGGCGTGACGAACCCATGCCGGTGCGAGACCGACCACAAACGGCTCATCAACAGGAACACGATCGGGTAGAGCACGATTGTGTACGGGACCGCGAAGAAACCGCTCACGGCGCCAGTGGCCCACATCGCCGCCGGCACCGCCACGAACGTGTATGCCGTATAGAGGTCCCCGCCGAGGAGGAACCACGTCACCCAGGTTCCGAAACCGCGTCCGCCGAGGCCCCACTCATCGAGACTGTGCAAGCCCGTCTCCTTGCCAGCGCGCCAACGCGCGGCGAAGAAGCCCAGGACAGCCACCAGGATAAAGAGGACGACGACGACCGTGAGCGCGACGCCGTTGACGGGCCGGTCCGCTGTGGTCGCCATCGGGACGGTGAGCCCGCTCATTGTTCCCGCTCCTCAGTGCGCGCGCCACGCGCGGCCTCGCGGCGGCGACGGTCCTCCTTGGTAACCAGCCAGTAGGAGACGCCCACCATTCCCGCCGTGATCGGGACCCACAGCATTTGGTACCAGTAGAAGAACGGCATGCCAGCGAGCCGCGGCTGATCAATCGAATACACCGGGACAAGCAGCGGAACCAGAATGGCGATGGCCAGTAGGATTCCAGCCACAATATAAGGACCGGGCCTTGCGGGCCCCCGGGTCGGCACATCGGGAGATGACATGGACGCCTCCTCAAAGAGACGGCCCCCGGAGCGGGATGGGCTTCCCGGGACGTGCCGGTGGCCTGACAGACCGTTCATGTACCGGTCCACCAACAGAATAGATTCTGGATTAATTCTTTGACAGGGGAAGTGGTCCCGTTTTTTGTCGCGGGCTCCGGACTGCGGCGGCGTCGGAATGGGGTCTAGGCTCGGCCTCATGACAGCTGACAAACCGATGCCGCAGGATCCGATGCAGGACCCGCAGCGGAGGGGTCCGACGTCGCACGCCGGGTCCGGTGCCGAGGGCAGCTTCCGGAGTGAGTTGAAGCGCGGGGAGGACGTCATCGACCCGATGACTTTCGCCGGTTCGCTTCCCCAGGATCGCGGCATCGCCCCGCGTATTCGGATCAGCCCCAGCAAGTGGTTCAATCTGCTCTGGTTGATCCCCATCGGCTTCGTGCTGCTCGTCGTCGCGGTGGCCGTCGCGAAAGGGATCCGGGGGTTGCCCCCCGTCGAGTCGTTCCTGAAGACCTATCCGGGAGCCTCAAAGCTGCCGGACGACGCCCCCGCGGGTTTTCCCGCCTGGCTGGGGTGGCAACACTTCCTCAACATGTTCTTCCTGATCTTCATCATCCGTTCGGGTGCACAGATACTCACGGACCACCCGCGACTGTATTGGACACGGCATTCGACTCCGGGACGTGATTGGTTCCGGGTACAGAAGCCCGTGCCCGAAGATCCACTGTGGACGGCTAAGAAGGATTCGATCAGCCTCCCTCTGCAGGTCGGCCTGCCGGGGCTACGGCACTCGATCGGGCTCGCGCGCTGGTGGCACCTTGGGATAGACACGCTGTGGCTGGCCAACGGAATCCTCTTCTTCGTGCTGTTGTTCGCGACGGGTCAATGGATGCGCGTTGTCCCGCTGAGCTGGGACGTCATCCCCAACTCGATCTCGGTTGTCATCCAATACCTGTCCTTGGACTGGCCGACCGAGAGCGGATGGACCAACTACAACAGCCTGCAACTGATCGCCTACTTCGTCACGATCTTCATCGCCGCACCCCTGGCCCTCATTACCGGGCTAGGCATGTCTCCGGCACTCTCCACGCGTTTTCGTCGCATCAGCTCGGTCTTTAACATTCAGGTGGCACGTTCCTTGCACTTTCTCGTGCTGTGCTGGTTCCTGTTGTTCATCGTGCTTCACGTGGCACTGGTGCTCACTACCGGGGCGCTGGAGAATCTCAACCACATGTACGCGGGGCGCAACGACCAGTCCTGGACAGGGTTCTGGATATTCGCTGCCTCGATGGTGGTCATCATCGTGGGGTGGGTCGCTGCTACTCCGCTCACCATCCGGCATCCGCGCCTCATTCAGAGGGCCGGTTACGCCCTGATCGGGCCGGCCCAACGGTTGTTCGAGCATGTCGACTCACGCCCGGGGCAGTACACGGAGAAGGACATCTCGCCGCGCCTCTGGCTCAACGGCCAGTATCCCGAATCCGACGAATACAAGAATCTCTTCGACAACGATTTCCGGGACTACCGCTTGCGCATCAACGGGCTCGTGGGCAACCCGGTCGAGTTGAGCCTCGCCGAGCTGCGAGCAATGGATTACCACGAGCAGATTACGCAACACTTCTGCATCCAGGGCTGGTCGGGAGTTGCCAAATGGGGAGGGGTGTCGATGCAGGCCATCCTCGACTTGGTCAAGCCGACACCCGAGGCAAAGTGGGTGGTGTTCTATTCTTTGGGTGAGGGACCGGATGAGGGCGACTACTACGATGCCCATCCGATCGAGCAGATGGGTTATCAGCTCACCATGCTCGCCTACGACATGAACGGTGCGCCGCTGTCGTACGGACATGGGGCGCCGCTTCGGCTGCGCAACGAGGTGCAGCTCGGCTTCAAGATGGTCAAGTGGATCAAGGGCATCGAATTCGTAGAGGACTTCTCCCAAGTGGGTGGCGGATTCGGCGGCTACAACGAAGACCATGAGTTCTTCGGATACCGGCAGTCCCTCTGACGGATCCAGAGCGCGGACTCGTCGTAAATCGCCCTCCTAGCCGTTATGAGTTGCTGCTGAAAACATGTCATCGATCGCCTTGGCCAGCTCCGGCGTGTGGTCTAGGAAGCCCATGTGTCCGCTAGGTACTGTCCGGCGACTGATGCCAGCATGGGAAGCTATCCACTCGGCGGCTTCTACGAAGAATGGTGCTGTCTGCTCGGCACTGAGCACGGCCAGTGGCACCGTCAGTTCTGCCAAGGCCGCCGGTTCAGGCCGCCAAGACGCAAAGGCACCGAACTCCCCTTCAAGTAGGACCCTGGCGTTGTTCCGGACTGATTCGAAGAAGTCTGGCGGCAAGAGGGCAGCGGCATCCCCTGCCGCGAACCTGACGAAGGCCTCGGCACCGCCAGCAAACCCTCCGGCCTCCATGCCGGCTGCAATAACAGGTTGCACTGTGGCCATGGCGTCATCGGGATTGGCGAGAACGCCCATGAGGGCCGGTTCGTGCAGAACTGCGCCGGAAAAGAGCTTGGGAGCCTTCAGTACGCATCAGGTGGTGCCCGGTGATCCGCCCGGCGTCGTGTGGCGCCCGTTTGCCGGAGTGTCATATCCCGTGCCCACGGTACTGGTCTGGCTCCGGAACGACGCCTCGCCCCTGACCACTCGGCTGGTCGCGCAGGCCCGGCTTCACGTGGCTAAGCCAGCGTAGGCAGTGATTTCCGAGGCGCCAGTTAGCCCGCCAGCTCATCGCGCCGGAACCTCAACTCGCGCAGGGCGCCTCGGAGCGGTGACCCGGTGAACGGTAGGTCCTCCAACTTGACCTTTCCAGAAACTGAGAGGGCCAGTGCATTGGCGGCGGTGGCCGCGCGTTGTGGCAAGCCGAGGGTCGCCGCGAAATCGGCCCAGTGCTTCCCTTTGAGATTTTTGGTTTTCCCGGACACCGGCAACGCGAGCGAGTCGTCTCCGTACAGCAAGGTGCATGGAATGTCGTAGATCGGGGCCATCACGAATCCTCCGTGCCGGCCCCCGAGGATCGAGAGATTCTTGGCATGGAGGTCGCCGTTCCCTGTCAGCCAAGCAAAGACGAACTGTAGATACAGATTGCGCCTCGCCACGAGTGGGGCTTTGCACCGCCCAGCCAGCGCAGCAGCGACGTCCTCGGATGTCACTGAATACTTGGAAGCCGGTGGCAGGCCCATCGCCTGGGCTCCGTCTTCCATGGGCAGGCGCACCCAGGATCGGTCCTTGTCCTGGACGCGGTCGAAGCGTTCCACTAGCAACCCAGGCAACCCGTGCATGTCCGTGATGATACGGCTCTTGGCTACGGGGATCTTGAGGTCCTTGGCGGCGGTGAGGTGCACTGCTTCGTTTGCCAACAAGTGTGCGTGGTTGGGCGGGTCGAGTTTCAGCAGATACCGTTGTCCCCTGAGGGACAGCGGTGTGGTCAGCATGGAGGCACTTGCCTTGTCCTGCACGCCGGGGATGGCATGGCGGTCCACCGCGTTGGCGAGGGCGGCGAAGTCCAGTTCCTCGGGCCTGGATGTGTCGGCAAGGGGTGGCGGTTCCCTTGGAATTTCCCCGGCAGGGACAACTTGGACGTCTCCCGGCGCATCGGCTCCGACTGCGAGCAGGAGAGTGAGTTCGTCGTCGAGGCTGGTTTTGGTGGCGTCCCTGAGCACGCTCAGCCGGTGCCCCTCCGGCAGCAGGCCCGCGAAGAACGGCGGAAGAGCGCCAGCGGGAGTCTCGACGGGAAGGTCTGTCAAGGGCAATGAACTGGCAACCGCGGGCAGGCCCGAAGTCAGGTACTCCGCCACATAGGAAAAACTGACCCCGCCGTGGCCAGTGCGGACAAGGTGACCCGCCAGGACGCCGCCTTTGTGAACGTCCGCTGCACGAACGAACTTGAACTCCTCGAAATCGTCGACCATCAGGCCGCCGCCAAGTGCAGGCCGACGGCGTTGGCTACCGCCACGACGGCCCCCAGCGAAGGATTCCCGGTGGCCGTCTCAATCGCCCGCACGGTCCTTTCGGAAGTCCCGGCAAGGTCGGCAAGGTCCGCTTGCGTGATTCCGGCCTCTTTGCGTGCTTTCCGTATGGTGGCCGCAATCGCCGCTAGGTCTTCCACGAGTCTCCGATGATCCGGCACGATGTTGCCGATTTGGCAGTTTTCTAGGTCCATTCTGAACCATTTTGCTAAAATCGGCAAGATACTGCCGAAAGTGGTGATTTTGGCTGCCATGAGGCCGGTAAGCCCTTATTTTGGCAAGATCCTGCCGATTCCTGCTCCCACGGCTCGCGCCTGCCAGCTACGTGCCCACCAGCCACTCCGGCTCGAAATCCGGGTGGTCCGAGTAAGGCAGTGCGAGGGCATTCAACGATTTTGTGGTCCATTCGATCGATTCCGGGATCCACTGCGGGGTATCCCCAAGCGTGCCGCGAACCATCGTGGCCAAGGCCGTCTGCCGTGCGGATTCTACGATCCTGAGCAGCCTTCTCTTTGATTCGCATTCCAGGAGGAGGCGCCGCTCGTACCATTTGCCCGCCTCGGAGACGGAACGGTCGCCGAGGAGTCTCCGCGCCGCAGCCTCGTCCTCGTCCAGGCGGTCCGAGAGGAAATCGACGATATCCACAAATTGAGCGTACGCGTCCGTTGCGGCCGCGGAAATGCCTGCATTCGCTAGGCGGGGTCTGCTTGCTTTTCGCGTTGGAGCTCGACGGCGGGAGCGGCAGCGGGGGACGACGCGACGGCAGCGGCCCGGGCTGAAACCGGGACGGCAGCGGCCGCTCGGGCGGCAACAGGGATGTCGACGTGGGGAATCGCGGCAACGTGCGGGAGGGCGTTGAAGTGGCTCCGGGACATGCTGCCGAACTCGTACGCGGTCTCAGCGTGCTCGGACAAGTCCACGCCGGCGAGCTCGGCTTCGTGGCTGACCCGGAATCCGACGGTCTTGTGGATCACAAGGGCAATGATTGCTGTCATGATTCCAGACACTGCAAGGGTGACAAGAATGGCGACGATCTGCGCCACGAGCTGCTGGAGTCCGCCGCCGTAGAACAATCCCCCACCCTTGCCGTTGACGGGTAGCGCGATGAATCCGAGTGCGAGCGTGCCGACAAGCCCGCCACCAAGGTGGACGCCCACGACGTCAAGGGAGTCATCGAAGCCGAACTTGTGTTTCAGGTCGACAAACACGGCGCAGGCGGCGCCGGCCACCAGCCCCAGGCCGAGGGCTGCGGCGGGAGCCACGTTGGCACAGGCGGGGGTAATAGCGACGAGGCCGGCGACGACGCCGGATGCGGCGCCCAAGGACGTGGGGTGGCCGTGCCGGATCTTCTCGGTGACCAACCAGCTGAGCATTGCCCCGGCCGGGGCTACGAGGGTATTGACCCAGATCAAGCCGGCTTGCGCCGACGTCGTGGCCGCGCCGGCATTGAAACCGAACCAACCGAACCACAGGAGGCCGGCGCCAAGCATGATGAAAGGGAGGTTGTGCGGGCGGTGATTCGGGTCTTTTCCGAAGCCGTGGCGCTTGCCAAGGATCAATGCCAGGACAAACGCGGCAGCGCCGGAGCTGATTTCCACCACTGTGCCGCCGGCGAAATCAATCACCTGACCGAAGACCGAACTGATGGCTCCGCCGGGGCTTAGGAGGCCGCCGCCCCAGACCATGAAAGCCAAGGGGCAGTACACCAAGGTGATCCAGATGGGGACGAAGATGACCCAGGATGAGAATTTGGCGCGATCGGCGATGGCGCCACTGATCAGGGCCACGGTGACGATGGCGAAGGTGGCGCTGAAGCCGAGCTTGATGAGATCGGTGGAGCCGACCAGGTCCGCCGAGCCGAAGCTGGTGAACGGATTGCCGAAAATCCCCAGGACACTCTTGCCGCTGATCATCGAGTAGCCCCACAGGATCCACACGGCGCCTACGATGCCCGCGGAGATGAAGCTCATCATGATCATGTTGAGGGAGGCCTTGGCCCGCGTCATGCCACTGTAGAAGAGGCCGAGTGCCGGAGTCATGAGCAGTGCAAGTGCCGCCGACACCATTACCCAAACGTTTTCCGCAGTGATATTCACGTGCGTTTCCCTTCTTATCGGAATGCCTTAGGAGGACCGCCGCAGCTTGGTCCCGTTCTTCCCCTGCTCAATGTTTCCGGTTCCGTGTTTCAGGCAGTGCGAGGAAAAATTGCGGGGACGTTACATAACCGGGCTTGGCGTGAAGAACGCATGACGGGCGTGTTTCGGGAATGTTAACGCCGCCCCGGCGCAGACGAGTGGCCGCCCGGGACAGGCGCCAAAGATCCCAGTGATTCCGCGGATTCCTAGGCCAATCGAGGTGAAATCTTTCCATTCCGCCCGAAATCCGGACATTTCTTCCACGTGAACGGCGGCTCACCTCCCCTCGATGCTATGTTTCAGCCGAATGCTGGCGCGTCACGGGCGCCGGGCGCACACTTAGCCTGTGAAGCCGTTTCTCTTGCTCGCATCTCGCGCCGAAGACGCCGCCGCCGAGGAAGAGTACCAGGCGTATCTTCGTTTTGGAGGGCTCGTTCCCGAGCAGCTACAACGCATCCGGATGGAGGCGGTGCCCCTCCCGCCGCTCGAGCTCTCCGACTATTCCGGCGTGATTGTGGGTGGCAGCCCCTTCACTTCGAGCGACCCGCCGGAACACAAGAGCCCGGTCCAGAAACGGGTGGAGAAGGAACTCGCGCAACTGCTGGACACGATTGTTGCCGCCGACTTTCCCTTTCTGGGGGCCTGCTATGGGGTCGGAACCCTCGGGCTTCACCAAGGGGCTGTGATCGACCGTACCTACGGTGAAGGACTCGGCGGGGTAACCATCAAACTCACAGCGGAGGGCCTCCAAGACCCGCTCCTCGAAGGCATGACCGAGCGCTTTGTCGCCTTTACCGGCCATAAGGAAGCCTGCACGGTCCTGCCAGGACACGCGGTGCTGCTTGCTAGTTCGGCAGCCTGCCTGGTGCAGATGTTCCGCATCAAAACGAACCTTTACGCCACCCAATTCCATCCGGAGCTCGACGCCGAGGGGCTCGTCACGCGGATCGACACGTATCGCCACGCCGGATACTTCCCGCCCGAGGCTGCTGAACAGCTGATGGCAGACGCCCGGAAGATCACGGCTACCGAACCGATGAAGATCCTCGGCAACTTTGTCCGCCGATACGCGATTCCCCAATAACGTCGGAGGAATGAAGCACAATGGGCCCATGACTTTTGCAAATGTGGGAAGCCTTGGCACGAAACCCGGCCAGCGCGACGCCGTCGTCTCTATCCTGCTCAGACCGAAACCGGAGCTCCGGGGCGCGGGCTGCCTGCTCTACGAGGTGGGCATCAACGAAGAATCGCCGGGCACAGTCTTTGTTTGCGAACTATGGGAATCGGCAGAAGCGCACCAAGGATCGCTGCAGCTGGACAGCGTCCGGGCCGCCATAGCTGAGGCAATGCCACTGCTGTCCGGAGAGTTGGGCGGCACCCGGTTCACGGTATTGGGCTCACCGCTCCGAAACCCCTGATATTCATCCAGGCGACACGTGGCTCACGGACAGGATTTTCATAGCTCTTACATAGCTGCGGTAGCTACGGTTGGTTCATTATGGAAGAGCGAGAGCCCCGTCGTCCCGGCCAAGGGTCCAGACGAAAGAGAAGTCGGTGGAACAGCTGGAGTCCCCGCCGACGTCGATCGGCCTTGCTCACAGCATTTGCGGCCATTCTTGCCCTGACCCTGACCGCCACGGTCTACTCTGCCGCCCACGCCCGCTCATCCGTCCCACATAAGGTATCGGCGATGGCGAGCGCCACGCCGTCGGCAGCTGTTCCAGCCGCAACCCCGTCGACGGCGGCCACGACGACGTCGACCGCCGCACCGTCGTCGACGACGGCCGAGGCGCCGACTGCCGCTCCAGCAGTCGCAGCTCCCGCAGCCGCTGCGCCGGCTGCGCCGGCTGCGCCGGCTACCGGCGTGACCCCCGCCTTGGACGCCGAGATCAACGGCATCATCGACGCGAACAGCCAGTACCAGGTCGGCGTCACCCTGATCGACTTGTCCAATGGCTCAAGCCATCAGTACGGGGTCCAGGCGCCATTCGAGGCAGCAAGCACCGCCAAGGTCCTGGCTGCCTCCGCGTACTATCACCTCGTCGAAACGGGCGCTGTGTCCCTTGACGATCCCTTGGGCGACTACACGGCCGGATTCCAGATCAAGGAGATGATCCAGGACAGCGACAACGACTCCTGGTCCTTGGTCATGGACGCTGTCGGCTATTCGGAACTGCAGTCCTACGCCGCATCGATCGGCGTCAGCTATGACCCCATGAACAACACGCTGACTCCAAGCGAAATGGCCAGCATCATGGCCGGCCTTTACGGCGGGAAGCTGTTGACCCAGCAGGACACCGCGCAGTTGTTGTCCTACATGCAGAACACCAACTACGAATCACTCATCCCCGCAGCAGTGCCGGCCGGAATCACTGTTTTCCACAAGTACGGACTGCTCGACGACGAACTCCACGACGCCAGCATCCTCACCAACGGGACCGACTCCTACGCGTTCGTGGTCTACACCAAGGGTCAGGACGAGAGTGATATCCCTGCCCGCACCGACATCTTCCACCAGCTCACCCAGGCTGTGGTGAACGGCCTGTTCTAATGGGACGTCGGCCTATCTTCAGCATCACGACGCCGGCCGCGCAGTCAGACTGACTGCGCGGCCGGCGTCCTTGTTCCCTTATGGGCGCTGAGCGCCTGTCGCGATGCTATCTATATGCCTCCCTTCTGCATGGGGTCGGGCCAATTTCCTATCAATCGGTTCTGGTCCTGCATGGTCTTCTCCTGACTCAGATGTGTCCTGCGCGGTGTGGCGCAGTTGGTCGTGCCTGCCAGATGGGCAGGGGCGGCCTGATCAGTCGGGAGAGGAACCAGGATCGAATGCGGGATCGTCTGAGGGAGATTGCCCGCGGTCGGGGATGGGTCCGTGGCGGGGTGGCGGTGCCAGCGCACGCTGTTCCGGCAGGTCTGCCGCGCCGTAGGCGGCCGAGCCACCCTGCGACTCCGACGTCGATCCAGACTCTTGTGGGGGCGCGGCCGGAGGGAGCTGTTTGCCGGGCGGAGGGCCACCCGGAACTGGCGACATTTCCGTCGTCGCCAGCATTTCCGGGGGCAGGACAACAAGATCGCCCAGAATGAATCCAGGGTTACTTGTGAACGCTCCCGGTCCGGACTGCATGGCAGGTGTGAGGGGGCTCGTGCTGACAAGTGTGGTGGGCGCGGTCAGCGCAGCGACGGATCCAGCGCGTAAGGGATCGACGGGGACAGCTGGAACGCTCGTTCCTTGAGGCGGCAGTATTCCGGGCACCGGCGGCAATGCCGGCACGGAAGGCGGCTCGGGCAATGGCGGGAGTTCCCCGATCGTGTTCTCGACCACGGGCTGCACAGCGTCGACGACTCCAACCACTGGCGTCAAGACCTGCTCAGTTAGCTGATTGACCACGGTCTTAGGAACTGTGGCCAACTGACCCGGGCTTGGAACCACGGACGGGACGTGGTCGACGAGTGGCCCTACGGGATCGGTGAGGGGAACCGGGGGCAGTGAAACCGAAGGTGTCGGGACAGCCGGAATCGTCGGCAGAAGGTCTGTGGCCTGCGAAGGACCAGCCAGCCACAGCAACCACGCCAATGCGCCGAAAACGGCGAGAAGAACAGGGCGAACCCAAAAAATGCCACGGCACCCCAGATACCCAGCCAAACACTCCACCTCCCCAGTGCGGTGTTTGGATATTAAGGTACGCCCGTCCGGGGCGGCAGTCCATAGCTAAGTAGGCTTAGCGCCCGAATTCCGGAAGCATCGTCAGGTGGGTCGCGGCGTCGACATCGGGGCGGAGATCACGGTCCTGGACGTCGGCGGGCAACGAAAGCCCGGCGTCGAAGGCCTTTCGGAACCGCGGACTCGCGAATTCTCCGGGTGTCCGGCCTTGCAGCCTCAGTGCCCGTGACGCGCAAAGGAGTTCAACACCAACAACCGTTGCAAGCGCCCGAACGGTGGAATCCAGCCGGGAGGTGGACACACTCGCGAAACTTGCATCTTCTTCAGCGCCCAAGGACAGGACCACCGTTTGTAGGCTCACCGGCTGAGCGTTGGCTCGAATATGGCCCACCGCTGCGGCGGCCACATATTCCAGCATCATGACGCCGGACTGGCCGGAGTCGTCGACCGCAAGGAACCTGTGGAGGCCCGTGTACGCTGGATCGCATAACCGGCTGATTCTTCCAAGCGTGTTGGTGCATGCTGCGCCAAGTGCCAACTGCAACCCGTCAATCCGCCGGGCGAGAGTGGACATCTGGAAGAGGCCGTGGTGCGCCACACCGTTGCTGCCATCTTCCACGGAGCCGAAGACCATGGGGTTCTCGTGGCCTGCCACCACCAGACGCTCTAAGACGAGCTTCAGGGCGTCGAGTTCTTCCACTACGGCGCCTAGTGCGTGTGGGAGCATGCGGAGAGAATACGGGTCCTGAATACGTGCGGGCTTGCCATGCCCTGATACCAGTCCCTGAAGGGTTGTAGCCACGTCTGCCAGTGCGTCCGATTCTGCCGCCTTTGCGACTTCCGGGGCAAACGCTTCGGAGTTTCCTGACATGGCAGTGAATGTCAGTGCGCTGACCGTCGTGAGGTTCTCCAGCAGGGTCGCTAGCCTCTGATGCGCCAGGACGGCTTGGGCGATGGTAAGCGCACTGGAGCTGATGAAGGGCAGCGCATCCTCGGTCGCCCAAGTCTCCATTGGCACCGGCACTTCGTTGCCGTCCATTGTGGGCCGCTCACCGAGGAGGGTGAGAGCCGTTCCAGCCAGGGCGGGAAGATCCGCGGTTCCTATACCGCCGAATTCCCGTACTTCCGGCAGGGTATCGGCGTTGAGCATTTCCGCGACGGCGTCGGCTACAGCCGGGTTGATGCCGGATGCGCCGGCTGCGAGTTGGGAGAGCCTGATGATCAGCATCGCCCGGACGGTCTCGCCGTCAAGGGCCCGTCCGGCGTCGACGGCATGGCTCCGCAACAAGTTGAGACCGTGGGCGTCGACCTCAGTGTCCGCTTGGTTGAGGGTCACGGAGCGGTTAGCGCCTACGCCTGTGGACCGACCATAAACCGGCCGTGCCTGTGCCGTCGCACGGGCGGACCGCTGGGACGCAGCCATGCGTTCAACGGCCGACGGCGCCAGGGTCACCTTTGTTCCGCCACCTGCCACGGCTGCAATGTCGCCGAGCTCAAGCCGGCGTCCGTCGATTTCGATCATTTAGTTGTCCTTTCAATGATGGGCGGTTGACATCCCCACCTAGCTGGCAGTTGTTGTCGTTTTGGGGTCCCATAACGACTAGTCCGTGGGCCCACGCCGCCAGGGTTCCCTGGCCGAGCTTGCGAGGCGAGGGTGCGGTGGGGACTAGTTGGGGTGGTCGGGTCTGGTTAGCGGGTTTCAGCCATGCTGGGGTCCATGGGGATGCGGACGCCGCGTTCGTGGGCGACTTCGATGGCGCGGTGGTAGCCGGCGTCGGCGTGGCGGATGACGCCCATGCCGGGGTCGTTGGTGAGGAGGCGTTCGAGTTTCCGGGCGGCGAGTTCGGTGCCGTCGGCGACGGA
>NZ_JBFRHB010000022.1:0-83818 GCF_052115645.1 Arthrobacter sp. 2MCAF14
AACGGGGCGGGCCTGTGCGAAGCCTGCAACCACACCAAAGAACTCAAAGGCTGGACAGCACGAACCGAAGCAGCAACAACACGCCCCGGGACACGGCATGTCCTCGACATCCGCACCCCCACCGGACACCACTACCGATCAACAGCCCCACCCCTGCCAGGAGCCGGGATACAAGGCACAGACCCACCCGATACCGGACTGAATCCCAGGCCCTGCCGACGCAAGCTGCGACGCCAAGCCAAAGCACTGCGGTACGCCCACGTCACCGAGCTACGCGCCGCCGCCTAAGCGGCTCAGCTGAGCACGACGCCAGTTACGGCTTGACCGGGTTGCCCGGGAGGATCTCCGAGGGAACGGGCTGGGGCAACGGGAGCGTGGGCGTTGGAACCACGGGCGTCGGGATCGTAATGGGTCCCGGGCGGCCCTTGGCGATGTCCTGCAATTCTTTACGCGGATCCGACTCGGACCCGGGGGTAGTGCTGGGTGTGGCGTGCGGCGACGGACGCGTGTTCTTGTTTTGGGCGCCGGGGCTGGAGGACTCCGGCGATGGCGACGCGGGATTGCCCGTCCCCTGGGTGGGCATCGGAACTAGCTCCGGGCGCGTTCCCTGCTGTTGCGGAACGTTGCCGCCAGACCCAGGGGTGAGCTGGGAGACGACCGATCCCACCACGGCGCCCAAGTGTTCAATCGTTCCCGGAATGCCACCGTCGGACGCGGCCGCAGCGGTAGCTCCGGCAGCAAGCGAAGCCGCAACGGCAACAGCAGCGAAGGTCAGTCGGGCCTTTTTGCTCCGACGAGCGGCCAGTTCATCAACAGGTGCAGCCGCGGCGCCGGAAGTCGTCTCCACAGCGGTAACTGCCTCAAAAACGGCAACAGTCTCAACAGGCGCAATCGCCATGCGGGCCGGTGCCATCAACGCTTGCACAGCCGCCGAGGGCTGCGGCCGTGTGCTCGCAAGGGCGCGCAGTTCCAGCAGCTCGGTCCGAATCTCGTACGCTTCGTCGAGCCCGGCATCAGCAAGCAGGCGGTCGATGCCTTGCTCGCCGAAGGATGCGGATTTTTCGCTCATGATGTGCCATTCCTTAGTAGTGCACGTTCTCTCAGTGCACTCAATGCCCTGCGCTGCAACTGCTTCACGGCTCCTTGGGATTTGCCCATGATGTCCGCTGTTTCTTCCAACGACAGGTCCGCCACGACCCGTAGTGCCAGGACCTCCCGGTAATCCGGGTTGAGGTCGGCCAGTAGCTCCGTTACGCCTAGGCCTTCCCCATGCCCGAATGCCTGGTCCTCGGCCGAAGGCGCGCGCCGCGAATCCAGATCAGATTCATAGGGCGCGGAATCAGGGGTGCGTTCCCGCTTGCGGTAGTGATCCACCATTCGCGCGTGCGCTATGGAGAAGAGCAGGGTCTTGGCCCCCTGGAGACCTCCGCGGAGGGAATCCAGTTTGGGATAAAGCGCCAGGAACACGTCCTGGGTAACTGCTTCCGGATCGTCTACGCCGCGGGCGCGTAGGTATCCAAACACCGGTCCGGAAAACTCGTTGTAGGCAGCCGTGAAGAGCAGCGCGGGATCTTCCTCGTCCGCCTGCAAATATTCGTCAGCCAAAGGGTCAAGCACCCGCGACCCCTCCATCCCACGCAGCGCGGTCATCGTCCCTGGCCTGGGAAATGACCACCGCTGCAGTCTGTTGCGTCGCGGGGCTCCTTGTCATTTAGCCAAGGAGCCCCGCCGTTCAAGCGTAGCCGCAGTGTTACGGGCTGACAGAATCGGACGGCACGTGCACAGGTGCGGTCGGCACGTGGGACGGGACAGCCGGCACAGCGGGGACGGCCGGTGCGGACGGCACTGCGGGAACCGCCGGTACGGCAGGCGTAGCAGGCAGTGCGGCGTTTCCATCGGCGTCCGCCTTGGCGGAAGCGGAACCGTCAGCCTTCAAGCCGGCAGCCTTGCCTTCGCTTACTACAGTTGCGCAGTGCGCGTTGACGTTGGCTTCGCCGCCAGCGGCAACAACCAGCGAGGAGTAGCCGGGCACCTTGGTGTCAGCTTTCAGGCCGCCGTTGAGGAAGGCGGTGCAGAGGCCGAACGCCTCGGGTGAGGTGGCCTTGGCCGATGCGACTGCTGCTGCGGCCTTGGACTTTGCGTCGTCAACGGCGTCCGTGGCCTTGGACTTAGCGTCGGCAGCGGCGTCAGTCGCCTTGGACGTTGCCATTTGGGACGCCTCAGCCGTCTTGGACTCTGCGGACTCGGCTGCTTTGGATGCGGCCGGAGCCGGGGCTCCGAGGATCTCGTGGGCGCTCTTCTGCATATCGTTGGGAAGCGCTCCGTTGAAGGCTGCGACGCCGGTTCCGCCAACCGCTACAGCTCCGGCGGCAAGGACGCCGGCGGCGATTTTGCTGGTGGCAAGGACAGTGAACAAGGACATGGAACCCTCCGACAAACGTTTTGGGACTGCTCCGGCAGCGGCTTTGTCGCTACCGGATGATCAGTGCGGACGTTGTCCACACTCCCCTTACATCGCTGGCGGTCCCGGCGAGGTTACGCCCGATCCAAAAAAACTTTCAGGCGAACTGGCACTAGATGACCCTTCCCAAGCGTTTTGGGGTCATTTGATGCCAGTTCGCGCCAGTCAGGCGAGGGTCCTGGCCTGCTCAATCAGCTTGAGTACCTCGACCGGCCCGGCCGGATCCACGGGGAGCGGCAGAGCGGAGGCGGCACCGCCGTCGGCGATCTTCTCCCCAAGGATCCGGTAGAACTCCTGGTAGGCGCCCCGCTCAGTGGGTACCGAGGTCCGCACGCCGTCGATTTCAAGCGTGCCGTAGTGGTGAGGATCGTCGACGCCGTAGGCGCCATCCGTGGGGCGGCCGCCCGCCAGGATGAATGGTTCCTGGGGATCGATTCCGTACTTCACGAATCCACCCTTGCTGCCCAGGATGCGGAAGCGCGGAGCGTGAAGCTGGCTGTTGACGTTCATGGCGACGTGGCTGAGCACTCCGGAAGCGTGTTTCAGGACCAGGAAGACGTCGTCGTCAGCCTTTTCCTGGGGCCGTCGCGCCAGTATTTCTGCGTGGATGACTTCGCCGGGACCGAACATCTGCAGCGCCAGGTCCAACAGGTGGGTTCCCAGGTCGAAGAGCAGCCCACCGCCGTCGTCGGCCGTGGCGCCGGCCTTCCACGCCTTGCTGATTTCGGGCGCCCACCGCTCCATTGAAGCTTCGCAGCGCATGACCTCGCCCAGCGTCCCGGCGTCGAGCAGCTTCTTCGCCGTGAGGGCGTCGCCGTCCCAGCGGCGGTTTTGGTAGACCGTCAGCACGCGGCCCAGCCTCGCGGCCAGCTCGATCAGCTCCTGCCCCTGCGCGCTGGTCACCGCGAATGGCTTATCCACGACGACGTCGAGCCCGGCTTCCAGCGCGGCCTTCGCGAGCGGGTGATGGGTCGCGGGCGGCGTGCCGAGCACCATGAGGTCCAGCTCACCCGCGAGCGCCAGGACGTCTTCCGGACTGTCCACGATCCTCGTGCCCGGATACTGTTCCTCGGCTTTGGCCTTACGGCCTGCGTCCGAAGTGGCGATGACGTTGAGGGAATACGCGGGATTGGCTGCAATGAACGGCGCGTGAAAGACACTGCCGGAAAGGCCAAAGCCGACGACGGCGGTGCGGATCGGTGTGTGGGTCATGCCGCTACGCTACCGGGCGAACGTGGCCCGGCGAAGGTAATGTCAGCAGTCTTTCAGCAGGCGAGTGACGAGCTCTCGCCACGACGCCGCAAGGCGCTCCGGCGCGACTCCGTGAGAGCGAAGGGAATGGAGCATACGTTCGGGATCCAGGGTGGCGCCGAGGGAAAGAGCCAAAAGCCAGGGATCGCGGTCCAGGCCCGCTTCCCGCAGCAGCATCTCGATGTGCCGGTGCCACAACACGACCGGCGGGGCGTCGTGCCGGTTTTGCGGGGAATGCTCCGCCGCGGCGCGGGCCAGCTCGCCGTATTCTTCGACATATTTGATGCGCGCTTCGCCGAAGGCAATGAGGCGTTCAAGTGGGGGCGCTCCGGGGCCCAGGGGCGGCGGACCGAAGATGAACTCGCGCTGGAATTCCGCTTCGGCGTCGCTCAGGAGGGTCATCATGAGTCCTGCCCTGCTGCCGAAACGGCGGAAAACCGTTCCCTTGCCGACGTCGGCCCTGCACGCGAGCATGTCCATGGTGACGGCGTCCACTCCGTGTTCGGCCACGAGATCCCTGGCAGCTTGAAGGAGCCGTTCGCGGTTACGCGCGGCGTCGCTGCGTTCCGGCTGCGTCCCGAAAGGCGATCCGGGCCGGATGGGGATGAGGCTCACAAAAACATTCTAGCCTTGGGAATATTAAGCGGACCGCAGTCCGTTTAGAATCTACGAAGGCAGCAAAAGCCTCCAAAACCGAGCGCCTGCGGCACCGTCCGCGGCCAGACCCAAGGAGTTCCCATGTCCAAGAACACCGTTCTCGCCCTTGTTGGCAGCCTCCGCGCCGATTCCCACAACCGTAAGCTCGCCGAAGCCATCCAGCTCAACGCCCCGGAAAACGTCGAAGTACAGATCCACGGCTCGCTCGGCAACATCCCGTTCTACAACGAAGACATCGACGTCGAAGGCCAGGTTCCCGCCGAAGCCGCCGCCCTCCGCGCTGCCGCCGCAGCAGCCGACGCCATCCTGCTCGTCACGCCGGAACACAACGGCACCGTGCCGGCGTCCCTCAAGAACGCCATCGACTGGCTGTCCCGCCCGTTCGGCGCCGGTGCGCTGGCAGGCAAGCCCACCGCCGTCGTCGGCACCGCATTCGGCCAGTTCGGTGGCGTCTGGGCGCAAGACGAGGCCCGCAAGGCAGCCGGGATCGCCGGTGCCAAGGTCCTCGAGGACGTCAAGCTTGCCGTTCCGGGCTCCATGATCCGCTTTGCTGAACTGCACCCGAAGGACGACGCCGAAGTTGTTGAGCAGATCAAGGGCATCTTCGAGCCGCTGACCGCCTTCCAGGAAGCCGAAGTAGCGGCCTAGTCCCTGCGGTTCACCCCGCGCGCCGCGAGAATGCCCCTGTCCCGCCGTTGAGGCGTGGGCGGGGGCATCCTTTGTCGATACGATGGCGGCATGGCCGACTACAACCGCCACCCCGAAGTCGACGCCTACCTTGAGGCCCTCCCGGACTGGCAACGCGCCATCGCAGAGCAACTACGCGACCTCATCCACGAAGCCGAGCCCGAAATCGTCGAAACGATCAAGCGCCGCACGCGGCCTTACTTCGTCCTCAACGGTAACGTCTGCGCTCTGCTCGCGGCCAAGGACCACGTCAACCTGTTCCTTTACGACGGCGCGATTGTCCCCGACCCGGACAACATCATCACATCGGGGCACGACAACAAGACCGCCCGCATGATCACCTTCCACCAACACGACGAGATTCCGCGTGCACCGCTCGTCACCATACTGCGGCAGATCGCGGCGAACAACCGCGCCGGCGGCTGGCGGAAGATCAAGGGAACGGACTAGCCGGAACGCCCCTTCGAAGCGGAAGCAAGGCGTCACCGCACCGCTACCATTCCGTGACTGAGCTGAGGCCGAACCGTCATGGACGGAGCGGCCCACACCCGTGCGGCCAGCCGTAACGTTGAGTACAGGCACCAGGGGTGATCAGGGCAGGAGCGGGGGCTGTCATGCGGGTCGGACGCGGCGTGGAATGCACGACGACGGCGGTCGCCGCGCTGTGCCTATCCCTCGCGCTCTGCCTGGCTGGCTGTGCCTCCCCCGGCGGCGGCGATCCGGGCGGGTCACGCTCCGCACAACCGGCCTCGCCTGGTTTTGTCGAGGCGACGCAGGAGCCGGTAACCGGGCCGATTCCCATGCCCCTCCCGGCGCCTCCCCCGTATATCAACCCGCCTACCGCGGCACCGCGGCCAACCACGGCGAGCCCGCTGGCACCCGCAGCCGTTCCGGTTCCTGCACCCCTCCCGACCGCAGGCGAATCGACTGGAACCACTGTGTATTTCGTGGCGATCGGCGACGGCGGCAGCCGCGGTGTGCGGTTCGGCTGCGACGACAGCCTGGTAGCTGTGCACGTCGCCGCCCCTCCGGGCAGCGACCCGCTGTCCGTGGCAATGGGGCAGCTGCTGGCGCCCGGTGGAACCGCGTCCCGGGCAGGTTTGTACGACGCGCTCTCGGGCTCGGCGCTGCGCTACGTTTCGGGCTACCTCGACGGCACCACTGCCGTCGTGAACCTGAGCGGGTCGCTTCGTCCCGGAGGCGTGTGCGACCACCCGCGGATCGAAACCCAGCTGGCGCAGACCGCGGTGGCGGCTACGGGAGCATCCCAGGCCGCGATCTACATCGACGGGAACACCCTGGCGGACGTCCTGAGTTTGCGCTGAGGTGGCCCGTCACTCAAATAGCGCGTCCATGTCGGCATAACTCCGGGATCCGGCGAGGCCCGACCAGTTTCCGTCGCCAAGAACTTCCCTTGCCAGCCTGGAGACCTTCGCGTAGGCCGCCCTGGCAGTACTGCCGCCGATGCTGATTCGCCGCACGCCGACGTCGTGCAGTTCTCCGGGCGACGGAGAACCCAAGCCGGCCAAAGCGTTGAGCGGTACGCTGATCCGCCGGGAAAGTTCATGCAGGACATGGAGATCGGCCAACCCCGGCACGAATATCCCGTCCGCCCCGGCCCGCTGATAGGCATCCGCGCGGCGCAGGGTTTCCTCATATGCGGTGTCCGGAAAACTTCCAGACCAATATGTGTCGGTTCGCGCATTGATGAACAAGCCAACGCCCGCGTCCTCGGCAGTCTGCCTGATCAGGGCGATGCGCCTGGATTGTTCGGCGTTCTCGCTCAATGGCTGGTCCGCTGAGTCCTCGATATTGATCCCGACGGCGCCCGCGTCCAGCACCGCTCGAACGGTGGCCTGGAGTTCTTCGTCGGTACGGCCGTACCCGGTCTCGATATCCGCAGTCACGGGCAAGCGAGTGGTCTTTGCGATCCGCGACAGCGTTTCCATCGCAAGTTGCCGCGGAAGGTGGTCCCCATCCCGGTACCCCAGGCTCCAGGAGACTGCCGAGCTGGAGGTCGCCACCGCCGTCGCGCCCGCTTCCTCGACCATCCGCGCAGATGCCGCATCCCACGCATTCACCAGCACCAACGGCGCATGCGGCGCGGCATGGAGCTCGTGGAAGCGGAGGGCCTTGGACTCTAGTTCGGGATGCATCGTCATTGCTCTATTCCAGCCCTCCTCCGTCAGTACGTAAAGCGCTTCGCACCGCGAATCCCGAAATTGGGATGAAACATCCGTTGCTCAATTGGCAACTCCGGGGAGTATCCTTTCAATGTGACCCACGAAACATTGGACGCCGGGCCCGAATTGCCCGCGGAAGCAATCGACGCAATAGAGCGAGCAGCAACTGCCGCCCACCGCCACGAGGAACTTTTCTCGGAGCGCGCCGCCAACATCAAGCAGTCCGCTGTGCGTGACGTCTTCGACATCTCAATGCGGCCGGGACTCGTGTCACTTGCCGGCGGAAACCCCTATCTGCAGTCCCTGCCCCTCGAGAAGCTCGGACAGACCGCCGCCCGCATCATCGCGGAGGAAGGCATGACCGCGCTGCAGTATGGCGGCGGCCAAGGAACCGAGGAACTGCGTACCCAGATCTGCGAGATCATGGCGGCGGAGGGCATCCGGGACGCCCGGCCGGAGAACGTGGTGATCACCGCCGGTTCCCAATCGGCCCAGGACGTGGCCACGAAGGTCTTCTGCAATCCGGGTGACGTCGTCCTCGTAGAAAACCCCACTTATGTGGGCGCACTGAACACCTTCGAGGCCTACCAGGTCCAGGTTGAGACAGTGGACATAGACAACGACGGCCTGGTCCCGGAGCTCCTGGAAGCCAAGATCGCGGCGCTTCAGGCCCAAGGCAAGAGCATCAAATTCCTCTACACGATCCCCAACTTCAACAACCCCTCCGGCATCACACTTGCTCCGGTGAGGCGTCAGCGCATCGTCGATATATGCCGCAATGCGAATATCCTGGTGCTCGAGGACAACCCCTACGGTCTTTTGCGCTTCGACGGCAACCCGCTGGAACCAATGCGGGCTGCGAATGAGCATGACGTCATCTATATGGGCTCCTTCTCCAAGATCTTCGCCCCCGGACTGCGGATCGGGTGGGCGCTTGTGCCCGAGCACCTTCAGCGGCGCTTCTACCTGGCTTCGGAAGCCGTGACCTTGTGCCCTCCCACCCTCAACCAGATGATCATCTCGGCATATCTTCGGGACTATGACTGGCGCGGGCAGATTGACACTTACCGGGCCCTGTACGAGGAACGCTGCAATGCCCTACTGGTGGCGCTGGAAGAGCACATGCCGTCCGGCCTCAGTTGGACCAAGCCCGAGGGCGGCTTCTTCGTCTGGGTCACGCTGCCCGACGGCGTCGACACGTATCCATTGCTCAAGAAGGCAATCGAGGCAGGGGTCGTGTTCATCCCCGGCGCGGCGTTCACGCACTCTGACGAACCATCCAACAAACTGAGGTTGGCTTTCAGCGCAGTGCCACCGGAGTCCATCGCCGAAGGCGTCCGCCGATTGGCGCCGGTTTTGCAAGAAGCCATTGATGTCATCAGCAAAGGAGCAGATTTATGAGCGGAATAGTCCTCGTCGGAGTCGACGGCAGCGTAACAGCAAGGCGGGCCGCCGACTCGGCAAAGAATTTGGCAACCGCACTGGGCGCGGAACTCCGCGTCATCACCGCTTTTGAAGGCGCCCACGTGGAGGTCGTCGAAAGCGGAGGCGACAAGTGGATTCTCTCGGACGCCGACGCCGCGGAGAAGGTAGCCAGCAAAGTGGCCGCTGAACTCGCCTCCGACCAGTTGACCACAAGCTATGGAGCTGTCTTCGGCAAAGCCGGAGAGGCCCTGGTCAAGGAAGCCGAACGAGTGGGTGCCAAAGTGATCGTGGTCGGCAACCGCCGCATGCAGGGACTGGCCAGGGTTCTCGGCAGTGTTGCCAACACGGTGGCGCACAAAGCGCCGTGCGACGTCTACATCGCCAAGACGGACGAACCTTAAGCGACTCCCCCGACCCCGGGACTTTGACTGGGATCACGCGTTGTGGTGGGCGGTCTCACCCCGATTTTGGCCGTGCGGCTAGGACGCCGCCGGTAAAATTGAGGTGGCCCCCAAGGGCGCGAGCCGCCCATCACAACAACCCGTAGGGGATCCCTTTTGCTTACTCTGCAGCCGCGCCAACGCGTCGGACACGACATTCTGCTCGCCCGCCACGGCAACCACATCAGCTCCATGCGCTTCGACCGGGCAAATGACCGCATCGTGGCACTTCTCGACGACGGCTCGGTAGACAGCGCTCCGAACATGATCTCTCCGCTGCTCCAGATGCCGGAAACGTTCCGCAGCATCCTTCGCTCCGACTGGAAATTGTTGCTCGTGGTTGCTTCCGCGATGCTCGCCGTCGGAGCCCTGGCCATGGTGCTGTCATTTGGAATGATCGGCAGCATGAGCGACCAGCAACTGCGCGACCTTGCGCTCAGCTACACGTCCTACTAGCTCAACCAACCGCGCAGGACCCACCAAAGCCCTGCGATGACCACCCCGCCGAACAACGAACCGGCGATGACCTGGCCGCGGGTATGGTCCCGTAGGACGACGCGGGACCAGCCGACGGCCGGAACCAGAAGCAGTAGCGGCAACCACACCGGCCCGAACATAAGGGCCACAATGACTGCAGCCGCGGAGATTGCCGAGGCATGACCGCTGATTTTCCACACGAGGCTGACTGCGGCCAACACTGTGATGCCGCCAATCAGTGCAAGGATCATCGCTGAGACGCTCCTCGGGGCGTGGATGAGGTTCAGGACCACCAGCCCCACGACCACGGACACGAGCGCAAGCATCAGCAAGGGCGCACGCTCCCTGCGATCGCTGACGTGGTGGTCGCTGAGCCTGCCGAGCCTCACCAGGGCCAAGACGTAGGCCAGCGGCAGCACACCCACAAAGAGCGCAGCCAGGACACCGAACCATATCGTCCCCGGGAAACCCGGGTCCACCGCGGGGCTGATGAGTAGCAAGACGGACACGACTGCGGGCGGCTGGAAGACTTCCGTCAGGAGCCGGGCAACACGGTGACGGGCTCCAACGTCGCGCCGCTTTTCCCCAATGCCGCTCTGCCCTCCCCCAACGCCGCTCTGCCCTCCCTCAACGCCGCTCTGCCCTCCCTCAACGCCGCTCTGCCCTCCCTCAACGCCGCTCTGCTCAGTCAAGAAGCAGAGCAGGCTCTTCGAGGATGGCCGCGACGTCGGCCATGAAGCGGGCGGAGAGGTCCCCATCCACCACCCGGTGATCGAACGAACCGCCAAGCGTTGTGATCCATCGAGGGATGACCTCGCCGTCGAGAACCCAAGGCTTTTGCTTGATGGTGCCGAACGCGACGATTGCCACCTCGCCGGGGTTGATGATGGGCGTTCCTGTGTCGATGCCGAGGGCGCCAACGTTGGTGATGGTCAGCGAGCCGTCCTGCATCTGCGCGGGCTGGGTCTTGCCCGCGCGAGCCGTGCTGGCTAGCTCGTTGAGCGCGAGGGCCAGTTCCTTGAGGGAAAGGTCCTGGGCATCCTTGATGTTCGGGACCATGAGCCCTCTCGGCGTAGCTGCGGCAATACCCAGGTTCATGTAGTGCTTGACGTGGATCTCCGCGTTGCCGTTACCATCGGCGTTCTCCACCCAGGTCGCGTTAACGCTCGGATTGCGTGCCGCGGCCCAAATCACGGCCTTGGAGAGAATCAGCAGAGGCGACACCTTGATGCCCTCAAAGTCCCTGGAGGCCTTGAGCCGCTTGACGAATTCCATCGTGCGGCTGGCATCGACGTCAACGAAGATACTCACATGCGGCGCCGTGAAGGCCGACTCCACCATGGCCTTGGCGGTGGCCTTGCGGACGCCCTTGACGGGGATCCGTTCCACCCGCTGATCCTGCGGCTTCTTGGACGCACCCCAGAACTTGTCTGCTTGGTCCACCTCGGCGTCGCGCTGCGACTGGTAGCTCACCAAGTCCTCGCGGGTCACTTCGCCGCGGGCTCCCGTGGGAACGACGTCGGCCAGGTCAATCCCTAGTTCGCGGGCGATCTTGCGCACGGGAGGCTTGGCCAACACCCGGTTGACGATGCCGCTGACCGTTGCGCCGAGGCCGGTGAGACCCGGCGCCTGGCCTGCGGGTGCCTGGCTTGCGGCTCCCTGGCTTGTAGCCGCGGGCTGCTGTGCGGCAACGGGCGGCAGGGCCGGAGCGGTGGGCTCGACGACGACGGCGGCGGCGGGTGCCGAACTCGGGGCAGCTGCGGGTACTGAGTTGGCGCCTTCCGGGCGCTTACGCGGGCGGCGCTTGACGGCGTCGGCCTTGGGACCGGAGCCAACCAGCGGTCCGCCGGCGGGACCGCCATCGGACGTTCCGGCGTCGTCGGGCAACTTGCCGTACATCGAGGCTTCGAAGGCCTGTTCGGCTGCAGGCGCGGCAGGCTGGGCGAGGGACGACGCGACGGCGCTCGGAGCCGCCGGCGCCGGGGTGGGCTCCGGTTCTCCCGGCGCATTGTCCGAAATGCCGATAATCGCGGTTCCTACTTCAACCGTGATGCCTTCGGCGACGAGCAATTCCGCCACCGTTCCCGCATACGGGGACGGCAATTCCACGAGGGACTTGGCGGTCTCGATCTCGCAGATGACGTCGTTGATGGCCACGGTGTCGCCGGGCTTGACCTTCCAGGAGACGATTTCCGCCTCGGTCAGTCCTTCGCCGACATCCGGCAGGTTGAATTTCTTAACAGTCACTTGTGTCCTCGATCTCGGCTGGCCCGTCCGCATGGCGGCGGGTGCAATCAGGGGCGGCTAGTAGGCCAGGGAACGGTCCAGGGCTTCGAGGATCTTGTCGATGTCCGGCAAGTAGTCCTCTTCCACCTTCGCCACCGGATACGGCATGTGGAAACCGCCCACGCGGATAACCGGAGCCTCAAGGTGCAAGAAGGCACGCTCACTGATCCGCGCAGCGATCTCGCCGCCGATCCCCCCGAATGTCGGGGCTTCGTGGGCAACGATCAACCGGCCGGTCTTCTTGACGGAATCCGTGACGGTGTCGAAGTCGATGGGGGAAATCGAGCGCAAATCGATCACTTCGATGCTGCGTCCGTCCTCTTCTGCTGCCGCTGCGGCGGCCAGCGCGACCGGTACGAGCGGCCCGTAGGCCACGATGGTAGCGTCGGAGCCTTCGCGCAGGACGTGTGCCTGGAACGGGTCCGACGCCGGTCCTGGGGTTTCGGTGTCGACCTCGCCCTTGAGCCAGTAGCGGCGCTTGGGCTCAAAGAAGATGACCGGGTCCGTGCAGTCAACGGCCTGCTGGATCATCCAGTAGGCGTCGTGGGCATTGGACGGGGTGATGATGCGCAGGCCGGCGGTGTGGGCGAACAGCGCTTCCGGTGATTCCGAGTGATGTTCGATCGAGCCGATGCCGCCACCGTAAGGAATGCGGATGACCACGGGAACAGTCAGCTTGCCGCCGCTGCGCGAGTGCATCTTGGCCAGTTGCGTAGTGATCTGGTTGAAGCCGGGGAACACAAAGCCATCGAACTGGATCTCGCAGATGGGACGGTAGCCGCGTAGGGCCAGGCCTATCGCGGTGCCGACGATGCCGGACTCAGCCAGCGGGGTATCAACTACCCGGTCTGCACCGAACTCCCTAATCAGTCCGTCGGTCACGCGATAGACACCGCCGAGCGGCCCGATGTCTTCGCCCATGAGCAAGGACTTCGGGTTGTTGGTGAGCGAGGCACGCAGGCCTTCGTTGATGGCCTTGGCTATGGTCATGGTGGTCATCAGTTGCCTGTCCCCTCTTCCTCGTCGCCTTCGAATCCGGCGGAGTACTCCTCGAACCAGGCAAGTTCCTCGGCCACCAGCGGGTGCGGTTCGGCATAGACCCCGGCGAATGACTCGCGGAAGTTCGGGCCCCGCAAATTTTGGGTGGTGCTACGGACATGGGCAGCGAGTTTGTCGCCGTCAATCCTGACTTGCTCAAAGAAAGCTTCGTCGGCCAGGCCCTCGTTGCGGAGGTACTTCTCCAAGCGATCCAAGGGATCCTTGCCCCGCCATGCGGTTTCTTCGGCGGATTCGCGGTACTTGGTGGGGTCGTCCGCCGTGGTGTGGGCACCAACACGATAGGTATATGCCTCAATGAGTACCGGACCGCGGCCTTCGCGCGCGTGTTCAAGCGCCCATTCGGTGACCGCATGGACGGCGATGACGTCGTTGCCGTCCACCCGGATGCCCGGGAAACCGTACCCCTTGGCCCGGTTGAACAGGGGAACCTTGGTCTGGACCTCGGTGGGAACCGAGATGGCCCAGTGGTTGTTCTGGCAGAAGAACACCACGGGAGCATTGTAGGACGCCGCGAAGACCATGGATTCGTGGACGTCGCCTTCGGAGCTGGCACCATCGCCGAAGTAGGCAACGACAGCAGCCTTCGGGTCATTGGAGCCATTGGCTTCGGCGAGCTTCTGGTCCCGTTGGATTCCCATGGCGTAACCAACGGAATGTAGAGTCTGCGCCGCAAGCACGAGCGTATAGAGATGGAAGTTGTTCTCGGTGGGATCCCAGCCGCCATTCGAAATTCCACGGAACAGCTTCAGGAGTTCCGCCAGATCCACATCACGGGTCAACGCAACGCCGTGTTCCCGGTATGTGGGGAAGATGTAGTCCTGCCGTTGGGTTGCGCGGCCCGAACCGATCTGGGCGGCTTCCTGGCCGGTGAGGGGAACCCAAAGAGCCAGCTCGCCTTGGCGCTGGAGGGCCGTGGCCTCCTGATCGAAGCGGCGGACCTTGGCCATGTCGGCGTAGAAGCCCCGGAGCTGCTCAGGATCAAGGCGCTTCGCGTAGTCCGAGAAGACGGGATCTGTCCCTAGCTTGCCGTCCGGCCCCAGCAGCTGGATCATCTCGGCAGCGGGATCGCTTGAAGCGCCTCCCGCAGGAGACTGCTGATCCAGTCCCGTTCCGTTGATCCCGGGGGTGGGCAATTGAGTTGCGCCCATTCCGTCTCCTTGCCTGCCGCAGCCCGATGCTGAGCAATATTCGCTGATATATGCCGATTCCGGAATGCATTCCGGAATCGGCATATCTTGGCTTTCGTCCCTTACTTTATCCGCAGTAAGGGACGCAGGGGCATTTGTTAACCGCTAGGAAGGTTGCGGCGCTTTTGTATAGGACGCACAGAGTTCCAGGAATCGGGTATTGGCCTCGACTTCACCGATGCTGACCCGGACGCCTTCGCTGCCGAAGGCCCGCACGGACAACGCCCGCTCGCCTGCTAGTCCGGCAAATTCAGCGCTGTTCGCTCCAAGATTCAGCCACACGAAGTTGCCTTGGGCCTCGGGCACGAACCATCCCAGCTTCCGGAGTCCTGCGGTAACCCGGTCCCGCTCGTCAACCAGGCTTTGTACCCTTTCCATAACTTGGTCGAAATTCTCCAACGAAGTAATGGCGGCGCGTTCGGCAATCTGCGAGACGGCGAACGGCGTGGCAGTGACGCGCAGGTGCTGGGTGAGATCCGGACCGGAAACGCTGTATCCAACGCGCAGCCCCGCAAGGCCGTGGGCCTTGGAAAAGGTGCGGAGGACAACGACGTTGGGGTACTTGCGGTACATCTTGATGCCGTCCACGGCGTTCTCGTTCCTGACGAACTCCTGGTAGGCCTCATCGATAACTACGACCACGCCTGCCGGCACTGACTGGATGAACCGTTCGGTTTCCTCGGCGGTGAGGATGGGGCCCGTAGGGTTGTTTGGCGTGCAAAGCAGAATCACCTTGGTGCGGACCGTCACAGCGGCCGCCATGGCCTCGAGATCGTGGCGTCCATCGGAAAGCAACGGGATCTGGATGCTCTCGGCCCCGGCCAGCCCCACACAGATCGGGTAGGCCTCGAAGGAGCGCCACGCATAGATAACCTCATCGGCCTTGCCGTCGTGGTTCTGGCCGGCGAAGGTGGCAAGGATCTGGTTCAGTGCACCGAGGCTTCCAGCTCCGGTGACGACGTCGTCAGCGGGGACTCCCAGGAAGGCGGCGAGCGCTGTGCGCAGCTTGGTGGACAAAGGGTCCGGATACCGGTTGATGTCCGACTGATCAGCGATTGCCTGGAGCACTGCGGGAATCGGGGGTAGCGGGTTTTCATTGGACGACAGTTTGTAACTGGTCAGGCCCTCTATTGCTACGGGAGGCTTCCCTGCAGCATATTTGGGGAGCCTGTCCACAACCGGGCGGGGACGCACGCCCTCCGGTGCGTTGTCAGAAGAATTCATGGCACCAGCCTACTTGCAGGGCTTCGGGCCATGCTGGCAGGCCCTCTGGGCAGCGCACATGAAAGCGGGCCTGTGAAAACCTGTGCATGCGAAAACCAGCGCATGTGAAACAGGGCGCATGTGAAAGCATGGGCGTATGGGTTCATTCATTGTGCGCGTCCTGATCAACGGGCTGGCCCTCTGGGTTGCCAGCTGGATTCTGCCGGGGATGGATATCTCCACTTCGGCAACCACCAACGCAGTAGGCAACGCGGGCGTCACTCAAGGCGGCGACACATTGGGCGTGGTTCTTGCCTATCTCTTCATAGGGCTCATTTTTGGCATCGTCAATGCCTTTGTCCGGCCTTTGGTCAACCTGCTCTCCCTTCCGATCACGATCCTCACTCTCGGCCTGTTCACGATTGTCATCAACGCGGCCATGTTGTCCCTCACCGCGTGGCTCAGCAGCTACACGCCAGTACACCTCACCATCGACCGTTTCTTTTGGACCGCAGTTCTCGCAGCGATCATCATCAGCCTGATCTCCATGGTCGCCAGCTGGATTCCCGGCGGCAGGCGGTAAGGAGCCGCAAGAGGCGGCAGCGCGGTTTCCGCCAGCTTGTTCGACCGCTTTTTGTCACCGCCTTCCCCGCGGGGCCGGGGGTGTTTCGCGGGTCAGCTTGAACCGGCTCACCTTGGCCACTCCACCAGCGCCCAGTATCCCGCCCAGGGTGGCTGTGGAAGCGGCCAGCGAAGGATCGGAACTGAGCTGCACCAGCTTCGCCCCTTCCTCATAGCGTGAGAGCTTGTGCGCCGGCCCGATGCCTTGGTCTTCGCCGGGTTCCAGGATCGGGTTGGTCATGGTCACCGTGACCCTGTCCTTGGTGTCCGGATTCGCTTTGCCCTCGGCACCGGGAACCCAATCCTGTTCGTGCTCCAAGTGCAGGCTCCCGATGCCGGCCTGCGGGGTGATCCCGCCGACTGGTGATCCCGCTGTCACCACAAACTTGAGGTCATACTCGGCGAGGAACGCTTTGTCCTTGCTCAAGTTCATGGCATGGATTCCGCCTTGGCTGTGGCCGACTGCCACCACCGCCTCGCCGGCTGCGGCACCTGCCTCGAGCAACGCCTGACGGATGGCCTTGCTGGTTTCCATCGAGTTGTAACCCAGCGCTTCGGCAATCCCGGCTTCGTCCAATGGATTGCTGCCTCCTGGCGGATTGCCCGGCTGGGTGCCCGGAATCAAGACCACCCACGCCCGCGCTCCGTCCTTATCTACCTGCAGGACTTCTATTTCGCTCTCTGAAGTGGCACCGACGTCATCCAGTTCCCTGAGCATTCCTGCTGCCGACAGGTCAATGCGCTCGGTGGCGATCTCTCCCCGGCTGACCGAAACAGGACGTGGCCTGAGGAAATCCAATCCGGGCACCGCCACGATCGCTCGCAGGACGGCACCGACATCAGTGGGCCCGACTGTCGCCCCTGAAAGGTTCGCCGCTACCGGGGGTAGCCCCATCATCAGCGCCAATATCCGGGTCAGATCCCGGACAGCTCCTTCCGTGGCTCCCCTCTGGCCAAGGTCCAGGGGATTCGGACCAGTCGCGAGGACTGGCATTCCCATGCCCATCCGCAGCCTGATCGCCGCGTGAGATTCTGCAAACTCGTATTCACGATGGCTTGCCCTGACATCGCTGCCAATCCGCTGAAGCTGTTCGCGGACCCATCCAATCTCCCGGCCGCTCTCGCCTACGGCGATGATGGCGTTGCTTCCGCTTGTGTAAGCCGAGGCCTGGTGCGGGAAGAGAGCTACCTTTACCCGCTCAGCTTCCACTTCAATTGCCTGCAGTTGGAGCACTAGTCCGTCCAGCGCGGCAGCGCCAGCAAGCAGCTCTTCGAATTGGAAGCGGATTCCGCCGACTCCGCCACGTATCCGCAATGTGCCATCCGGCTCGGGTGTTCGAGGGTGCGGAGTTCCGCCCGCGCCGATAGGAGCAACCTCGGCCATCAGAATCCAGGCTGGAGCTTCGTTGCCACATTCTGGGCATGGCGGAGGGTCACTGCAGCGGCCTCGCGCAAGGCATCACGACCCCTTCGAAGGGAAGCGGCCTGCAAAGCGAGCGTGGTCCGGTAGGCACGGCCGGCCGGCGACTCCCATTGCTCGAGTTGCAACTGAGCCAGCCTGGCAAGAACGGCGTCGGCTTGGTCGGCGCAGACGCTCATCCGCCATCCGAGCTTCTGTATCTCCGCGCCTCGTGAAATACACTGATGCGAGTCCAGATCCGCTCCTCCGGCCGCCATAAGAATGCCGCTCAAGACGTTCTCCTCCTCTATGTCCATTGATGTTGTCACCGACGCTACGTTGCGCCCCGATGGCGCGGAACCGCCGTACTCGGCTATGTGGATAACCTGCCGCAAACACAGCCAGGACGAGGAAGCGGCGATGTTATGCACATAGAGCAGCCCGGCTTAATGGCGCGAGCCGAGTTCATGAAAGAATTGCCTCATGCCTGAAACCGTCGCCGCCGCTGTTACCCGTACGCCCTCTGGACGCCTGGCTCTCGCCGCGTCGCCGGAGCCGATCGCCCTGGGCCCGTTGGACGGCCGGTACCAGTCCGCCGTCGCTCCCCTCGTCGACTACCTGTCCGAGGCCGCTCTCAACCGCGACCGCGTGGCCGTCGAAGTCGAGTGGCTCATCCACCTGACCAGCAACAACGTTCTTCCCGGCGCCGGCCCACTGACCAGCGAGCAGCGGGAGAAGCTGCGCGCCATCGTCACCGAGTTCGACTCCGCTTCGGTCGCGGAACTCGCTGAAATCGAAGCCGTCACGGTCCACGACGTCAAGGCCGTTGAGTACTACATAGGCCGCCGCCTCCCCGCGATCGGTATCGAGAACCTGACCGCGATGGTGCACTTCGGCTGCACATCGGAAGACATCAACAACCTTTCCTACGCCTTGGGCGTCAAGGGTGCCGTGGAAGATGTCTGGCTCCCTGCTGCCAGCGCCTTGGTGAAGCAGATCGAAGCGATGGCCGAGGAGAACCGCGCCGTCCCGATGCTTTCACGCACGCACGGCCAGCCGGCCACTCCCACCACTCTTGGCAAGGAACTGGCTGTCATCACGCACCGCCTGAGCCGCCAGCTGGACCGCGTTTCCAAGACCCAGTACCTGGGCAAGATCAATGGTGCTACCGGCACTTATGCCGCACATATCGCTTCCGTTCCCGGTGCCGATTGGGAGGCCGTAGCCCAGTCGTTCGTTGAAGGCCTGGGACTGACGTGGAACCCGTTGACCACCCAGATCGAGAGCCACGACTGGCAGGCTGAGCTCTATGCCGACGTCGCCCGCTTCAACCGCATTCTGCACAACGTCTGCACGGACATGTGGAGCTACATCTCGATTGGCTACTTCCGCCAGATCCCGGTTGCCGGCGCCACCGGCTCCTCCACCATGCCGCACAAGGTCAACCCGATCCGCTTCGAAAACGCCGAGGCCAACCTGGAGATTTCCAACGGACTGTTGGACACCCTGGGCGCCACGCTCGTTACCTCCCGCTGGCAGCGAGACCTCACCGACTCTTCCTCGCAACGCAACATCGGCGTCGCGTTCGGGCACTCGCTCCTTGCAATCTCGAATGTTGCCAAGGGACTGAAGGCCTTGGACGTTGCCGAGGAAGTACTGGCAGCCGATCTCGACACCAACTGGGAAGTCCTGGGCGAGGCGATCCAGATGGTCATGCGCGCCGAGGCGATCGCCGGCGTTGAGGGCATGGAGAACCCGTACGAGCGACTCAAGGATCTCACCCGCGGTCAGCGCGTCGATGCCGTCCGCATGCAGGAGTTCGTCTCAAGCCTGGGCTTGTCTCCCGAAGCCGAAGCACGTCTCCTGGCACTTACTCCAGGCAAGTACACCGGCATCGCGGACCAGTTGGTGGACCACCTGAAGTAGAACGCGGCGCTGTTCATAGTCCCGGCGTTACCGAATCGAAGTAAGGAACTGTGTCAGCATGAGGCTCTTGCTTATCCGCCACGGGCAAACCCCTGGAAACGTCTTGGGACAATTGGACACGGCGTTTCCCGGTCCGGGACTGACTGAACTCGGCGTTCGTCAGGCCGCTGCCCTCCCAGGGTCGCTCGCCAACGAAGACATCACGGCAATCTATGCATCGACCCTGGTCCGCACTCAGCTGACGGCCGCCCCACTCGCAAGAGTGCTTGGGCTCGAGGCCACGGTATTGCACGGCCTGCAGGAGATTGAGGCCGGGGCCTTGGAGAAGCGCACCGACCCCGAGTCGCACCACCGGTACATGAGCACCGTGTTCGATTGGACCGACGGTAAACTCGACGTTCGCATGCCGGGAGCGGGTGATGGCCATGAGTTCTTTGCCCGCTACGACGCCGCCATTGCCAAGGTGGCAGCAGCCGGCGACGAAACCGTCGTCGTCGTCAGCCATGGTGCCGCAATCCGCGGCTGGGCAGGTCGCCGAGCCGTGGATGTTGGCCGCGAGTTCGCAGCCACCCACCAACTGCAGAACACCGGCATCGTGGCGCTCGAAGGCGACCCGGAAATGGGCTGGCGCCTACTGCACTGGGACCAGAGCCCCGTAGGCGGACTTGCCTTGGCCGACCGGACCGTCGAAGACCCCACCGGTGACGCCGTCGAATGACGGCAGCGTGAGGCCTACCCGAACGCACCGGTATTTCTCCGGACGCTTACGCGCAGGAAACACCGCGGTAACCCCCGCTTCTTAGGCTTGATAGGCATAACCCCCTCCGGCGAAAGAGGTTCCGATGCAGACCAATCCGCGGCTCAACATCAGACAGGTCACCTGGGCTAACCCGGTGGGTGCAGACCTCCGCGCGGCGCAGCAGGCGGAACTGGACGCACGTTTCGGCAACTCGGACCACGAGCCCGGACCCGCACCATCGGAAGCGGATACTGCCGTCTTCGTGGTTGCCTACGAAAAGTGCTCGGGTCAGCCACTGGGTTGCGGAGGGCTAAGGATTCTGGACGCCGAAACCGCGGAAATCAAGCGGCTTTACGTCGTCCCGTACGCCAGAGGCTCAGGAGTGGCCAGCTCCATCCTTGCCGCGCTCGAAGCGCAGGCACATGCCCACGGTTTCAGCATGATCACAGCGGAGGCGGGGTCGGCCCAATCGGACGGCCGCAGCTTCTACGAGAGCGCCGGCTTCGCTGCAGTGCCCAATTTCGGCCCCTACATTGGTGTCAGCCACTCGCAGTGCTACGCCAAGCCGATCGATTCGCACAGCGCCTCGCACACGGCGATGGCCTAAGGACAGGCCGCCGCACCGGCCACCCTCCGGCTCCACCTGCCGCCCCGGATCAATCCAGGCTGCGTCCACCCTGACCCAGATGTGCCCGGTTCAGGGCTTCGATTTCTTCATCGCTTAGGTCGTCGAAGCTCTTGGCCTCGTGCTTGTCGCTCCGGGAGAACCGGACGAACATCAGGATGATGAGGGGAAGATCCACTATCTCCGCGAGGAACCACATCAGGTCTCCCGCGAGTTGCTGGTCCCGCAGCGGCGAGGGGAACCAGGCTGGCTGATTGCCCAAGACTTGCGTGGCGCCGTCGAGAATTCCCGGGCTGAGCCGCATGAGGACCCCAGGCACCGCATCGGCGAGCAGTTCGATGAATACAAAGATGAACTCGACGACGATGAGTGACGAGGTTCGTCCTGCGCCGTCTTCCATGATCGGTACGGTCATGAGGAGTCCCATGACGGGCACCAGCAAGGTCAGGATGACGTCGGCGGCGGGGTTGGTCCGGAGCACGTAGAAGAACGGGGTCAAGAACAGCGTGAACATGGCGAGCCCCAGCAGTGCCGCCACGAGCGTGTTGCTGAGCATGCGAACGAGCCGGTGCCCGAGGACTGCTTCCACCCTCGCAGCGCCCACGGGCCCGAGGCTCTGCCGCGCAAGGGTCAGCGGCTTGCCCAGGCCAATCAACAGCGGGACCACAAACAGATAGGACGTCACCTTGAGGGTGAATGCCCACCGCAGATCGTGGCTGTAGGTTCCCGGGAATCCAAAGCTCAGGGCCGCGAAACTGCCAAGGCCAAGGACGAAGAAGGCAAACGAGTTCCACAAGGGCCAGCGGATATCCCGGCGCTTGGCGGCAATCAGGCCCTTTGAATACAGGGCGACCGCGGCAATTAGGATGATCAGGGCGGGCCAGTTCATTGACCAGGCGCCTAACACTGCGCTGAACGGTGGCATGGTCAGTGGTCCACATCGGAAGGCCGGGCGCCCAGCCCGGCGCTACGGTGGGTTTTGTCGATCTTCATGGTGTTCCTCCAGCGCGTTCCCCGGTGTGCCGCATGGTGCGCGAATCGGCGTGTCGTGTTGTGCCCTGAACCGGGTGCACCGTATCCATGTTACGGAGTCGCGCCGAGCATGGCACGCCGCAGGAGACGCGGGCGCCCAGCCTCGGCTAATCTCGCATTATGGAAAAGGCTGACATCACGTTCCGGACCCGCAAGTGGATTCGTCCGGAGGACCTCAACGCCAACGGCACGCTGTTCGGTGGAAGCCTGCTGAAGTGGATCGACGAGGAAGCGGCAATCTACGCAATCCTCCAACTTGGCAACGGCCGCGCCGTCACCAAGTACATCTCGGAGATCAACTTCGTCAGCTCGGCCGTCCAGGGCGATCTGGTGGAGATGGGCCTGACCGCAGTCCGCTTCGGCCGGACCTCGCTGACCATGCGTGCGGAGGTGCGCAACATGATCACCCGCGACAGCATCCTGACCATCGAGGAAATCGTGTTCGTCAATCTCGGGCACGACGGCCGGCCGGAACCGCACGGCTACACGGAAATCACCTATGACCGTGACCGCATCCCCACGCACCACCTGACGCAAGCGCTCCACGAGGACTGAGCGCCCGACGTCGGGCCTGCCCTAAGTGGCGGGCCCGACCAAAAGCTTTTCCCCGGAAACGGGTGCTGGCGGCCGCGAGATTCGCGGCCGCCAGCTTGCTGCGATCAGCGCCTGTCGAAGGTGAGGCCTCCCGGGACCTGGAACGTCGGCATGAGTTCCAGCATGCCCACATTGACGTGTCGCGGGGTTTCTATGGCGTAGTCGAGGGCGTTCACGATGTCGTCAGTGGTCAGCGACTCGTAGCCTTCGTAGTAGGTCTTCCACGCTTCTTCCATGGCTTCAGGCGTGCCGCCCATGTTCCGGCCGAAGATCTCGGTTTCCACCCTGCCGGGGCAGATCTCGGTCACGCGGATGCGCTTGCCGACCGTGTCATTCCTGAGCTGGCGGGAGATCTGGTGCACGGCTGCCTTCGTGGCGTGGTACACCGTGTGGCCGTAGAAGTTGTAGACGCCTGCGATCGAGCTGATGTTGATGATGTGGCCCAGATCGCGCTCCACCATGCCCGGCAGGACCAGCCGTGTCAACTGAAGCAGGCCCCGAAGGTTGACGTCGATGAGCTCGTCGATGTCCTGCTCGGACGAGTCCAGGAGGTTGCCGGGCCGGGAAACTCCGGCGCAGTTGACCAGGACGTCGATCTTCAATTCGCTCACGACGGCGGTCAACGCCGCTGTGTCGGTCAGGTCAACTACGTGGGGGATGGCGCCCGTACGGTCGGCCAGTTCGCTGAGGCGTTCCTCGTTGCGGGCCACGGCGTGAACGGTCAGGCCCCTTTTGGCCAGTCGCTCCGTGATCGCGGCACCCATACCGGTTGACGCTCCGGTGACAAGGGCGGTGTTGTAGTCGGAAAAAGACATCGGTTCTCCAAAGAGTGGAAATGGAAGGCACGAACTGTGCCGAAGGTCAGCGGCGCCTAAGCGTCGCGCAGGGGTTCGTGGGCCCGGTCCTTGACCGTGCTCACGGCTGCAAGCGTGCCGAGGGCCGTGATGACTGCGTAGAAGGCGGGCATGTAGATGTTGCCGGTGCTGCTGATGAGCCAGGTCATCAACAACGGGGCCGTTCCGCCGAAGAGCGCGGAAGAGATGTTGTAGCCGAGGCCGTAAGCGGAGTACCGAACCCGAGTGGGGAAGAGCTCAACGATCAGGATGTGGATGACGGCCGTGTGGCCGGCGAAGACGATGGCCATGATCGAGGCGCCAAGGATAGCCAGGCCCATGTTTCCCGTTGCGATGAGGGCGTAGGACGGGATACCCAGGATGGTCATGGCGATGGCGGAGCCTGCGATGACCTTCTTGCGGCCGATGCGGTCGGACAGGGCACCCATGAAAGGAATGGCGATGCAGATGACAACCAGGCTGCAGGCGGTGATGAACAGTGCCTCGCCGATGGTGAAGTTGAGCTGCTTCCCCTTGAGGAACGTAGGCATGTAGGAGAACAGGACGTAGTAGCCGGAACCGTTCATGAGCGGGATGAAGAGGGCCAGAACCATGGCCCGGCGGTGCTCAGCGGACTGGAAGGCTTCCTTGAGCGGGTTCTTGGAGAGGCCGCCCTCTTCCTTGAGCTTTGTGAAGTTGGGGGTGTCTGCGATGGCCTTGCGGATGTACCAACCGATGACGCCCATGGGGATGGCGACCAGGAACGGAATGCGCCATGCGAAGGAACCGAAGCCGCCGCCGTCGATCGCGGACTGGGTGAGCCAAGGAGACATGGAGAACGCCACGAGGGTGCCGGTGAGCAGTGCTGCGAACGACGCGATCTGTGCGTAGGAGGTGATGATGCCGCGCTTGCCTTCAGGGGCGTGTTCAGCGAGGAAGGTCATGGCGCCGGCGGCCTCGCCGCCAACCGAAAAGCCCTGCAGGAGCCGCAGGAGGACGAGCAGGATTGGCGCTGCGATGCCGATGGCCGCGTACGTGGGCAGGACCCCGATACCGGCGGTGGCGACGCTGATCAGCAGAATGACGAAGACTAGTAGCTTTTGCCTGCCGATCCGGTCGCCCAGGTAGCCACATACAACTGCGCCGAGGGGCCGGACGAAGAACGAGACTGCGTAGCCGGCAAAGACGAACAACAAGGCGTTGTCCGGGTTGCCCGGGGCGAGGAACACCAAGGCAAGCGTTCCGGCCATGAACGCGAAGATGCCGTTGTCATAAAGTTCCACGAAGATGCCAACGCAGCCTGCGGTGACAACCTTGCGCGTTTGACGGCCTGTGAGCCGTTCATGCTGCACTTGTGCAGCGTTGGTGTTAGCGGTCATGACATTTCCTTCTTGATGTTGAGCGTAGCAACGCCTATTGGTTTTGACGACAGGTTTTTAGCTGCATGCCGCAACCGGGAGGTCCTGCCACTGAGGTCGGCATCCAATGCCAAGTAGTCCGAAGACTGTGTTGACGGATTCGCGGAGGGTTTCAAGCTGCGCCCGCGAGCGCCGGTGGGCGGAAGTTGCCTCCGCCACCGTTGTTTTCCTGAAGCGGACCTTGTCACCCGGGCGGGCTTGGGCAAGGACGTCCAGGCCATTACTGGTGACCACTGCGAGGACTGGATATCCGGCGGTGACGCCGCGTCCCCGATGCAGTACCAGCAACTCTTCCCGGGAAGGAACCTCGACGGCGCCCACCGGGACCCCGCGTGAAAGCACTTCACCACTGGAGGTTCTTTCCGGCAGCTCGCCGCCGAGCCTCAAGCCGATGTGGTTGCTCCGGCCACTCACGGCGTATTCCGATGTGAAGAGCAACTCGGCGGAATCGCCAAACTCGGCGACATCCGGACCGTCGGTCACATCGACCATCAATTCCTGCCCCATGTCCGGCCGTTCAAGACCAAGCCGGAAGAGCGGAAGGTCGAAGTACGGTTGGCGAACGGGGCCCACGCTGCGGCGGGTGAGGAGTGTGGTTCCTTCCTTGAGCTGCAGGCCGAAGCCCACAACGGTGTCCGGAGCACAACTACCCAGCAGCATCGGCGCCTCCACAGAGCCGTGGATGGCCAGGTAGGCACGGAGACCCCGGTTGATTCCCCGGATGGCTACCGTCTCGCCCGCGCGGACCGAAACCGGTTCCCACTGGCTGCTCGGACGCCCTCCGACGGTGAGTGCCAGGGGTGCCCCCGTGACTGCGATCAGGATGTCGGACTGTGTCTTCATCCTGAAGTCGAGGGCCGTGATCTCCACCAAGGGATCGTTGTCGAGGTTGCCGGCCAGGATATTGGCGGCCCGTGCAGAATACTGGTCCAGGGCGCCGTTGACCGGCAGTCCAAAGCGCGGTCCCCGGAAACGGCCAAGGTCTGTGACCACGGAATTACCCGGTTGCTGGATGAGGATGTGCCCGTTCATGGCCTTGGTTCCAGTTCCTTGCCGACGTAAGAGTCGAATTCTCCGGCCTCGATAGGACGGAACCGGAGAATATCTCCTGGCTTGTAAGGGACCAGTGGTTCACGACGAATGTTCAGGACGGTCAAAGGGGTCTGACCGATGACGCACCAACCACCCGGCGCGGACGCGGGAGCGATGACGGCTTGGCGTCCAGCCACTGCCACTGCCCCTGCCGGGACGCTGAGGCGGGGATCCTTGAGGCGCGGTACGGGCTTGGGGAACGCGGGGCCGTCCATCATTGGCGAGCCGGCCGGTGCACCCAGGCAGCGAACCGTGTAGGTCTTCTCGGTGTGAAGGCGGATGACTTCCTCGGTGGAGATGCCCTGTTGCTCGGCTACTTTCTCCAGGTCGGGACCGTATTCTCCGCCGTAGGCCACCGGGACGTCAAATTCACGGGGTGCTGCTGCGGTGCCGGCTGACCGGCCCATTTCAAGGAGTCCCAGCTTCACGAACGCGCGCACCTGGCGGGCCGACACCAGGACGGGGTCGAATTCCACCAGCACGGAATCGTAGGTGGGTACCGCGCCATGAAGGCCCTCGGCGCCACAGCTCTCCAGCCAGTCAGCAAGACGGTGGACCGTGAGCCAGTTGTCCTCGCTTGCTTCAGCGAGGGCGACGACGCGCAATGCGGAGTCTCCGGATTCGTAGATCTCGGTGGGAGCCGTAGTGAGAACGGACATGTCAGGCCGCCTTCCTCTTGGCATCCATGACTTCGGTCAACGGGGCGATACGGACCCCGGCCGAAATGAGCTCCGAGCGAATGAGCCGGGCGAGCTCGACGGCGCCGGGGTTGTCTCCGTGAAGCAGGACAGTGTCAGTCGAGATGTCGATGTCAGTGCCATTGGCGCAGCGGATCTTGCCCTCGCACACCATGCGGACCGTTCGCTCCACAATGACCGAGGGATCGTGCAGTACGGCGCCGGGTTGGCTGCGCGGGACCAGGGTCCCGTCTTCCTGGTAGGCACGATCGACGATGCCGACAATGGCCACGTCCAGGCCGGCGGAACGTGCCGCCTTGGCCAACTCGCCCTCCTGAGCGACCACGATGAGTTCGTTGTCCACGCGGGCTGCGGCCTCAGCCACGGCCGCAGCGTAATCCGCACGCACTGCCACGAGATTTCCCAGCCGGCCGTGCGGAGCAATGTGGGTCACCTTGGTTCCGTGGAAGGCTGCGAAGCCGTTCAGGGCCCCCAGCTGGTACAGGACATCGGCGCGCACCTCGTTGGCAGTGAGGCCCATGTCCCGGCGGCCGAAACCACGCAGGTCCGGGAAGCTCGGATGAGCTCCGATACCCACCCCGCGGCGAACGCATTCGGCGACGGTGGCGTCCATGATGTCGGGATCGCCCGCGTGGAACCCGCAAGCGATATTGGCGCTTGAAACGATCTCCAGAAGATCGGTGTCGCTGCCTATGGTGTAGGCACCGAATCCCTCTCCAAGATCCGCTACAAGATCAATTGTCGGGTTCACGTGGTTCTCTTTCCGTGGTTCTGCATTGGGGTCCGGTAATTCCATACGAACGGCAGGAATATCCGGTAAACTCAGTCGCCTTTTCGATTGAAAGTGTTTAGCTAAAATTCTTCAATCCGGCGAACTGTCGGTAATTCTTTGGTGATAGAAGTCTCGCACCCGAGAAGTTCGGGCACAAAGACCTATTCGCTATCACGGGATAGCTCCCGGTTATGACCTAGGGCACACATGCTGCTGGCAGGGACCGCATGGCGCCGGACCGCCGTCGTCGTCCTCCTTGTTGAAGGTCGACGACGGCGAGTCGCCAAATGCGTCTATATTTGGGTATCGGGACAATTGGTTGATGGGGAGTCAACGAACTGTCGGTAAATGGTTGGGAAACGCCACCATGGGGATGTGGATCTCAAATTAGTCGCTGAGAGACAGGTCACACAAAGACGGATTGTGTGTCCCTACATAGAATTTCCTTATGGCATCCAGGCCCCAATGAGGACCTGGAGGAAGGCAGACCCATGGATACGCGGAAGCTCTCGTATTTTGTAAAGATCGTCGATTCGGGGAGCATCACCAAGGCCGCCGCAGCGCTCCACGTCGCCCAACCCGCCCTCAGCCAGCAGGTGTCGGCGCTGGAAAGCGATTTGAAGCAGCGCCTGCTGATCCGCAGTAAGCAGGGAGTCGAGCCAACCGCTGCGGGACACACCCTCTATCGTCACGCCCAGACCATTCTGCGGCTCGTGGAACAAGCCCGGCTGGACGTAGCGGCATCCGGGGCCGCACCGTCGGGCAGGGTGTCCATCGCCATCGCACCGTACAGCATGGCTTCCAGCCTGACGCCGCAGATCATCCGCGAGGTGGGCAGGCGATACCCGGACATTGTGGTGCACCTGACGGAGATCTTCGGCGGCGTGCTGAGCGAGGCAATCAAGAACGGCCGCCTGGACATGGCCCTGATCTACGAGCCAGGGAAGATCCGCGGAGTGCAGTTCACCACCATGATTGTGGAAGACCTGCACTTGGTGACCCATGAGGACGTCGATGTGGCCCAAGGTCGAACAACGGTCACCCTCGAGGAAGCCAGCAGCCTTGGGCTATTCCTCCCCGAAAAAAACCACACCCTGCGCCAGATCATCGAGAAGGGACTGGCTGACCACGGGTTGCCCCTGCGCCTTGTAGGCGAAGTGGAATCGGTTCCGTCACTTGTTCGACTCATCCGCGCAAACCTCGGGGCCACGGTGCTGCCGAAATCGGCCGCTGATGCGCTCTTCCCTGATGAGAACTTCAAGGTATTGCGGATCGTCGAACCGGCCCTGCAGAGCAAGATTGCCCTGTGCACCCCCGACCACGAGCCGCTGTCCGAGGCCGCCTCCGCAGTGCTCATCCTGGTCAAGGAGATGCTCCAGCAACAATTGATCAGCAAGTACGCGGCCGATCCAGCCGAAGCGTGATCCATCCATAACATTGCCTTATCCGGACAGACATCTTTGGTCTTATTCACCGGCGTTTTTATTTCCTATTATCGAATTAGCAAGTAATTCGAAAGCGGCTCGCGGATTCCGTGAACCCAATCAAAGGAACAGCGGTGAAAAAGATCAGCCAGACCCGGTGGGCTTCGAATCCAACCCTCGGAGCGATCAGTGCACGGACCGGATTCCACTGCCCAAGGAACGGTTTCTGGCGTCCAGTGGGCGGGCTGGGCGAACCCCTCTTCGTCTTCGAAGGAAGCCTCATGCCGGCCCACGCTGGACATAGCATCGAGTGGTACCTGGTCGACGCACGGCCAGGACACCCTGGACTGGACTGACTCGGGGTTTCCTCAAACCCACTGCACCACTCAAGGCGCCTTGCCCCTGGCAAGGCGCCTTCTTGGTGCCCGGAAACGGGCGCGCAAAAGGCCGGCCACCGCTTTCTGTGACCGGCCTTAGAGCGACGCAGTCAGTCTTCGACCAAGAGCCCCTTGGCCTTCAGCTTCTCCGTCAGCCCGCACAACTCGATGGTGGTGCCTCCTGCGTGGTAGGCCTTGATGAGCTCGCGTTCGGCGTCGTCCCGGGCCTGGGAGAGCGCGATGACCTCTTCAGCTTCTTCACGGCGGACCACCACGACGCCGTCAGCGTCACCGCGGAGGATGTCGCCGGGGTAGATGATCTCATCGCCGAAGACGAGTGGGTGGTTGATCGGCCCAAGGGTTTCTTTGACCGTGCCCTTGATGCAGACGCTGCCCGAGAAAACCGGCAGGCCCAGTTCGATGAGGTCCTGGGTGTCCCGCACACCGGAATCCGTCACCATGGCCGCAATGCCCTTGGCTTTCATGGCGTTGCCCAAGACGTCGCCGAAGGTTCCGGCGTCGGAGAATTCCTGCGCACCGACCAGGACGACATCGCCGGCTTGGGCGTAGTGGATGGCGACCTGCAGCATAAGGTTGTCCTGCGGGGCACAAGCCACGGTCACGGCCGGCCCACAGAAGGACATGGAGCGGTCGATCGGCTTGATCTTGGAACTCAAGGCGCCGCGGCGGCCCTGGGCTTCGTGGATGGTCGCGGAGGAGAACGCCGCGAGGCGGCTGACGACGTCGGCGTCCGGCCTCTGGAACTTGGTCTTGACGTGGATCATTTTCTGAATCTTTCTCTTGGCTGGCTGCTGGAGTGCCTGTGGGGCTTAGTTGAGGGCGCTGACTGCCTTGCGGATCGAGTCCACGCCGGCGTTGATGGTCTCCAGCGATGTGGCGAAGGAGATCCGGAAGTACGGGCCAAGGCCATAGGCCGAGCCCTGGATGACGGCAACCGCGGCCGCGTTGAGGAGGTACAGCGTGAAGTCCTGGTCATTTTCGATCACGGTGCCGTCAGGAGCGGTCTTGCCGATGACGCCGCTGCAGTTCACGTAGGCGTAGAAGGCGCCCTCGGCCGGGGCCACCGAAAGTCCGTCAATGGCATTAAGGCCCTCGACGGCGACGTCCCGGCGCTTGCGGTACACCTCCACACTGTCCCGGACGAACGACTGATCGCCGTTCAGGGCGGCCGCCGCAGCTGCCTGGCTGACCGACGACGGGCATGAGGACGTCTGCGACTGCAGCTTGTTCATAGCCGCGATCAAAGGCGCCGGGCCCACGCCGTAACCAAGGCGCCAACCGGTCATCGCGTAGGCCTTGGAGACGCCGTTGACCAGCAGGATGCGGCTGCGCAGGGAAGGAACCGCCGTGACGAGGCTGGTTACCCGGCCGACGCCGAAGTGGATTTCGTTGTAGATCTCGTCGGTGAGGATGTAGACATGCGGGAATTCCTCAAGGACGGCACCCAGGGCCTGCAGTTCTTCGCGTGAGTACACAGCTCCCGTCGGGTTGGACGGAGCGTTGAGGATAAGCCATTTGGTCTTGGGCGTGATGGCTTCGCGGAGGGCGGCCGGTGTGAGCTTGAAGCCGGTGTCTTCTCCGCAAGCGACTATCACGGGCGTGCCGTCGTTGGCGAGGACCATGTCCGGGTAGGACACCCAGTACGGTGCGGGGACGATGACCTCGTCGCCTTCGTTGAGCGAAGCCATGAGTGCTACGTAGAGGACTTGCTTGGCACCGCCGCCTATGGTCAGCTGGTTCGCTTCGTAGTGCACGCCGGTGTGGCTTTCAATCCGGCTGAGGATAGCGGTCTGCAGCTCCGGAGTTCCAGTCACCGAGGTGTACTTGGTCTGGCCGGCGTTGATCGCTTCGATCGCGGCCGCCTTGATGTGGTCAGGGGTGTCGAAGTCCGGCTCGCCGACAGTCAGGTCGATGATCGGAATGCCTTCGGCTCGTAGTTCACGGACGCGGGCGGCGGCCGCGACGCTCGCTGAGGACTTGATGCGTGTGACCCTCGACGCCGGCAGGTACTCGGACATTTGTCTTCTCCAGAATCGTGAAACTCAGGATTCGGGTGTCGAATCCCCAATTTCGAGACTAGGCACTGCCGGGCGCCGTGGATAAGACCTAATGTGCGTGGATCAATAAGAGGCCCTTATGACCACCTGATCCATATAGGGATTCTGTGGTCAGGGACATTTCAACCCCATATGGGAATCTTCCATGCACTTTGCTTATGGGTTCACGCGGTATTGGTATTTCCGCGGTGGAGCGTCCAGGGCCTAGATTCTTCAGATCAGACAAGCCATGATCCATCAGAGCCGGGTCGGAAAGGGAGCACATGCAAGCTCAATCAGGGACCACTCCCCGCCGCTCGACGACAGGCAGGTACACATACCGCTCCAAGGCGCCAATGGTGGGTGAGGACCGCGCACCGGCCACCGGTGAACACGACAAGCTCATCCATTCGCTCACGGCCCATAAGCAGCTCTTATCTCAAGCAACAAGCGCCATCCGGACATTGACCGCTGCCCGCAACGAGATGATCGCCCAGGCCCTTGAAGACGGGCTCACCTTGGCCACAATTTCCGCCGTGACCGGGGAGAACATGCGTGCCGTCCGAACTATCGGGCTGGCCTATGCTGACCTCCATCCGAGCGGCCTCCCGCGCAGCGCCCATCTCGATGCTTTGAAGGCCAAAAGTGCTGAACTCGATGCGGCCGGGGAACACAGGGGACGCATCGAGGACCGCAGGGAAGCACTGATTGTCATGGCCCTGCGCAGCCGGGCGTGCGACGACATCGAACTCGCATCGTTGACTGGCCTCACGCCGGACCACATCCGCAAGGCCACCCGCCGAATCCGACGGCCCGCCTAAGCCAAGGCGCCTCACTCTTTCCTTGCCGGCGGCGTCCTGCAGCTAAACAGTTCCTGTGTTCCCGTTTTCCTTGCGATGAGCACCGTCAATGCGCGGGCGGACGTATCGATCGGTTCAAAATGTTGGATCGACCGCGCGCCAACGTTCCAGATGCGCTTCACACTCAACACACGGTCGTGCTCATCCGTCGCAACCAAGGGCGGACTTCCCTGCCCTGCCATGGGCCTGCGTTTCCAGCACAGACTGACTACCGTCGCGTGCTCCCAGAATTCCACGGCAGTGACGAAGAATTCGCGCCCCTCATCATCCAGGAACAGCCCGGACTGCGGGACGTAAACAGCCCGAAGATCGTACTCGACGGTGCCTGAACGGCTTGCACCCGGCGGTTGGCCGATGGCTGCAGCTTGTTGAGGATTGAGATCTGGTTGCGCGACCACGGCATGCTCCATTGAAGTTGCGGACGACCCCCCTCCTCGACCGCCCCCGAGGGGCCTCGGGGATATCCAATGTAGCTCTGTCCAAGGACCTCCGGAAGAGTACCGACTACCTACCTAGTTCAGTAGCTCGACGGCATGTCACCTGTCCCGCGAACGGGCGCTTCGCCGTCGGGGGCTGTTGGAATGAACTTGTCCGCGAGGGCTTCCGTGCCGCGCGCCAGCAGCGCGACATCCGCGCCGACCAGCACGAACTTCGCCCCGGCGTCCATATACGCACGCGCTGTGGCTTCGTTGAAGGCGTTCACGCCGGCCGGCTTGCCCGCGGTCTTCGCCGCGGAAAGGCAGTGCTCGACGGCGGCGCGCACCTTGGGGTGTTCCTGCTGTCCCAGCAGGCCCATGGACGCCGCGAGGTCGGAGGGCCCGACGAAGATGGCGTCGACGCCGTCGACCGCCAGGATCTCTTCGACCGCGGCGACGGCGGCCTCGGTTTCGATCTGGACCGTGACGCTGATGGTCGAGGCGGCGCGGGCGAGGTAGTCCGGGATGCGGTTCCAGCGCGAGGCGCGGGCCAATGCCGAGCCGACGCCCCGCACGCCGTGCGGCGGGTAGCGTACCGCAGCGACGGCGGCCCTGGCTTCCGCTGCGGAGTTGACCATGGGGATCAGCAGGTCCTGCACGCCCAGGTCCAGGTATTGCTTCAGGAGCACGGTGTCGTTCACCGGAGGTCGGACCACGGCCTGGACGGGGTAGCCGCGGACCGCCTGCAGCTGGGCAAGGATGGATTCAAGGCCGTTGGGGCTGTGTTCGGCGTCGATCAGGAGCCAGTCCAGCCCAGCCCCGGCGCACAGTTCGGCGATCAGCGGGCTGCCGGAACACACCCACATCCCGGCGAGGGGCCGGCCGGCCGGGCCGGTTTGGTTCCGCAAGGCTTCGCGGAACGTTGGGTCTGGTTCTACTCGAACCGGCATGTGACAACTCCCAAGGGTCCGTAGTCGGCGTGGACGGTATCGCCTTTGTACACCCAGAGCGGGCGGGTGAAGGAGCCGGCGAGGATGATCTCCCCGGCCTTCAGCCCGTCGCCGTGCGGGGCGATCTTGTTAACGAGCCAGTGCACGCCGTTGGCCGGGTGGTCCAGCACGCCCGCGGCGACGCCGGTCTCCTCCACGGTCTGGTTCTTGTACAGGATCGCCGATACCCAGCGGAGGTCGACGGCGTCCGGGCGCACCGGGCGCCCGCCCACCACCATGGCGCCCATGGCCGCGTTGTCCGAGATGGTGTCCACGATGGTCCGGCCCTCCATCTCGATCCTGGAATCCAGGATCTCAAGGGCCGGAACCACGTAGTCCGTGGCGTTCAGGACGTCGAAGATCGTGCAACCGGGCCCGGACAGGTCCTTCTTGAGCACGAACGCCAGTTCCACCTCCACCCTTGGGTGGGTGTACTGGTCCCACGGAACGGAGCACCCGGTTTCCAGGACCATGTCATCGAAAATCGCGCCATAGTCCGGTTCGGTGATGCCGGTGGCGTCCTGCATGGCCTTGGATGTCAGCCCGATCTTGCGGCCTACCAGCTTCCGGCCCGCGTCCTCGTTGCGGCGGCGCCACAATTGCTGGACGGCGTAAGAATCCTCCACCGTCATCTCCGGGTAGCGGGCAGTCAGGCGTGGAACCGGGGTCCGGGACCGGCCTGCTTCCAGTAGTTCGTCCGCAATGGTTTCTATCGTCTTCGGGTCAAGCATCTCCACACTCCGTTCGGCCATCCTGCGGTCAGCATACGTTGAGGGCTGCGGGCCTAGAGCTGCGAGCCGACCTTGAAACCCATCTTTTCGCCGGAGGGGCCGCCGTCGGGCTGGCGGGTGTAGGAGAAGCCGTCGGCGCCGACGGTGACGGCCATTTCGCTCTTTTCCTCGCGGATGATGACCGGCTGCGGGTTGCCGTCCAGGTCCAGGACGAGGGAGGCCTCGGTGTACCAGGACGGAACGACGGGGTTGCCCCACCAGTCGCGGCGCTGGTTGTCGTGAACGTCCCAGGTGACGGTGGGGTTGTCCGGGTCCCCGGTGTAGTAGTCCTGGGTGTAGATCTCGATGCGGTGCCCGTCCGGGTCCAGGATGTAGAGGTAGAAGGCGTTGGAGACGCCGTGCCGGCCGGGGCCGCGTTCGATCCGGTCACTGATGCGCAGGGCGCCCATCTTGTCGCAGATCTGGATGATGTTGTGCTTCTCGTGGGTGGAGAAGGCGATGTGGTGCAGGCGGGGACCGTTGCCGCCGGTCAGGGCGGTGTCGTGCACGGTCTGCTTGCGGTGCATCCACGCGGCGTACGTGACGCCGTCGGAGTCCTTGATGTCTTCCGAAACGCGGAAGCCGAGGTCCTCGAGGTACTTCCGGCCCCGGGGAACGTCCGGGGTGACCTGGTTGAAGTGGTCCAGGCGGACCAGCTCACCGGCGGAGTAGAGGTCGTAGCGCTGGGTAAGGCGTTCGACGTGCTCCACGTCGTAGAAGAACTCGTAGGGGAAGCCCAGCGGGTCCTCGACGCGGACGGAGTCACCGACGCCCTTGGTGAAGCCGTCCTTGCGGCGCTCCACCCGGCAGCCCAGCTCGCGGTAGTAGGCCTCGGCGGCGTCCACCTCGGCCGGGGACTTCACCCGGTACGCGAACGCGGCGGCCGCGGCGACCGGTCCCTTGCGCAGGACCAGGTTGTGGTGGATGAACTCCTCGAAGGAGCGCAGGTAGATGGTGCCCTCGTCTTCCTCGGTGACGTGCAGGCCCAGGAGGTCCACGTAGAACTCACGGGACTTGGCGAGGTCCGTGACGACGAGTTCGAGGTAGGCGCAGCGGACGATATCCGGAGCCGGGACGGTGGGGGTGGCGACGAAGTTGGTCATGGGGTTCTCTCTTCTTTGAAAGGGGTGGAAGCGCTTAGGCGCCGAATTTAGGAGTATGGACAGCGCCGAGGGTGATGTGCACGGCTTGCTGGTCGGTGTAGAAATCGATGGAGCGGTAGCCGCCCTCATGTCCCAGGCCCGAGGCCTTCACGCCGCCGAACGGGGTGCGCAGGTCCCGGACGTTGTGGCTGTTCAGCCACACCATGCCAGCCTCGACGTTCTGGGCGAAGTTGTGGGCGCGGGTCAGGTTCTGGGTCCAGATGTAGGCCGCCAGGCCGTATTTGGTGTTGTTCGCCAGGTCGAGGGCTTCGTCGTCGTTCTCGAACGGAGTGATCGCGACGACGGGTCCGAAGATTTCCTCCTGGAAGATCCGTGCGTCGGGGGCGACGTCGGCGAACACGGTCGGGGCGATGTAGTTGCCTTCCGGGAGGTGTTCCGGGCGTCCTCCTCCGGCGAGCAGCCGGCCTTCGGTTTTGCCGATCTCCACATAGGAGGCGACCTTGGCGTAGTGCTCAGGGTGGACGAGGGCGCCGACCTGGGTCTTGGGGTCGTGCGGGTCCCCGACGACGATATTCTTCGCGCGGGCGGCGTACTTTTCGCAGAACTCGTCGTAGATGGCGCGTTCGACGAGGATCCGCGAGCCGGCGGTGCAGCGTTCCCCGTTGAGGGAGAAGACCCCGAACAGGGCCGAATCGATCGCGGCGTCCAGGTCGGCGTCGGCGAACACGACGCACGGGGACTTGCCGCCCAGCTCCATGGACAGGCCCTTGAGGTTGGCCGCGGCGTTGCGAAAGATCGTCTGGCCCGTGGTGGTCTCACCCGTGAAGGAGATCAGCGGCACGTCCGGGTGCTTGACGAGGGCGTCGCCGGCTTCCTCGCCGAGGCCGTTGACCAGGTTGAACACGCCGTCGGGCAGGCCCGCGTCCTTGAAGATCTGCGCCCAGAGCGAGGCCGAGAGCGGGGTGAACTCGGCAGGCTTGAGGACCACGGTGTTGCCGGTGGCCAGGGCCGGGGCGAGCTTCCAGGACTCGAGCATGAACGGGGTGTTCCACGGCGTGATCAGGCCCGCGACGCCGATCGGCTTACGGTTCACGTAATTGATCTGGGAACCGGGGACTTTCATGGCGTCGTCGAACTGGGCCACGATCAGGTCCGCGAAGAAACGGAAGTTCTCCGCCGCGCGCAGCGCCTGGCCCTTGGCCTGGGTGATCGGCAGACCGGTGTCGAAGGTCTCCAGCTCGGCGAGACGGTCTTCCTGGGCTTCGACGGCGTCGGCGATCTTGTTCAGCACGCGGGCACGTTCGCGCGGCTTCATCTTCGGCCACGGGCCATTCACGAAAGCTTCGCGGGCGGCGGCGACGGCGAGGTCGATGTCTTCCTTCTGCCCGGCCGCGGCGGTGGCGTAGTTACCGTTGGAGACCGGGTCCAGGACGTCGAAGGTCTTCCCGCCCACGGAGTCAACGAACTTGCCGTTGATGAAGTGCTGGATGTGGGCCGGAAGGTCCTCCGGGACGTAATGGGTGGTGGTTTCTGGTGCAGTGAACGTCATTGTTTTCTCCTTTGCTATTGCAACGCGGGGTCATTTACGGCCTATGTTGAACCGCTTAATGGGCGCTAAGTGACCCCGCGTTGCTTTGTGCGAGGTAGGCGTCGAGGGTGGCGCTGCGGTGCCGGCGGGCGGCTTGTTCGATGGTGTCGGCGTCGGCGTTGCTTTCAATGAGCTGAAGCAGCGCCTCGTGCTCTTTCACGGATTCCTGCGCGCGGCCGGGGACGAAGCGGAACGTCGACGCCCTGATCGAGGCGAGCCGGTTCCAGCCCCGGTGGACGAGGTCAAGGATGTGCGGATTGGGACAGTGTTCAAAGAGCACGCTGTGGAAATCCTGGTTCAACGCCGTGAAGCGGACCGGGTCGAAATGCTCCAGGCAGTCGCGCATCTCGGCGTTGACCGCACGGGCCCGGGCAATCGCCACGGAATCGATCAGCGGTGCGGACAACGCCGTCGCGGCTCCTTCGATGATGCTCAAAGTCTGCATCGTGTACAGGTACTCGGTCGGATCGATCCCGGAGACCGTGGCGCCGACGTTGCGCTCGAACTTTACGAGCCCCTCGGCCTCCAGGCGGCGGATCGCCTCCCGGACGGGAACCACGCTCACGCCCAGGTCCTCGGCGATCTTGGCCAGCACCAGCCGGTACCCCGGCGTGTAGGTGCCCTCGACAATGCGCGCTTTGACGGCCGCATAGGCCTGCTCGGACTTGCTCCCGACGGCGGTTTCAGTCACCTTGGGTTCCTTCCCACTCCTGGTAGCGTGCACGCCACTGCGCATTCATCGGATACAAACCGTCCACGCTGTTGCCCTGCTTGACCATCTCGAAGATGAAGGATTCTTCCCTCTCCTGCTCGATGCACTCATCCACCAACTCCCCGGCGATGGCCGGCGGGATCACCAGGATGCCGTCCGAGTCGGCCACGATGATGTCCCCGGGCTGGACGGTGGCTCCGCCGCAGGCGATGGTGATGTCGGTGTCCCACGGGATGTGCCGGCGGCCCAGCACGGCGGGGTGCGGGTTGGCGAAGTAGGTGGGCATGTCCAGTCCTGCCACCGCGGAGTAGTCGCGGACACCGCCGTCGGTGATGATGGCCGCGGCACCGCGCATCTGGGCACGCAGGGCGAGTATGTCGCCGACCGTCCCGGTGCCCTTTTCGCCGCGGGCTTCCATCACCAGGATTTCGCCTTCGTTGACGGAGTCGATGGCCCGTTTCTGGGCGTTGAAGCCGCCGCCGTGGGTCGTGAAAAGGTCCTCGCGGTTGGGAACATAACGCAAAGTCCGGGCGAGCCCGACGACGCGACGGTCCGGTCGGGTGGCCTGCAGCCCGTCGATGCTCACGTTGTTCAGCCCGCGCTTGCGCAACTGACTGGACAGGGTGGCCGTGGCGACGGACTCGAGTTTCTTCTTCAGCTCCGGCGTGAGGACGGGCGCCGGATTTTCCAGGGGCGGCAGGCCCGCTGCTTCGCGGGAACCGTATGCTTCCTCCCGCTGGGTGTCATCGGTCTTGGGCCGGGCACCGAAGTCCGCGAACGCCGTCGTACCCTCGGTCACGGTGGTGGTGAGACGACCCGAGCTGAGCCCGCCGCCGGTGACTTCAACCTCGACGACGTCGCCGGGCTGGGCGACGGAGGCGCCGGCCGGGGTGCCGGTCAGGATGATGTCGCCGGGTTCGAGGGTGAGGAGCTGGGAGAGGTCGGCGACGAGGCGCGCGAACGGGAACAGCAAGTCCTCGGTGGTGTCGTCCTGGACGAGTTCGCCGTTGTGCCAGGTGCGGATGCGCAGTCCGGTGGGGTCGACGTCGGCGGCCGGGATGAGCGCGGGGCCCACCGGGGTGAAGCCGTCGCCGCCCTTGGAGCGGAGGTTCGAGCCCTTGTCCGCGTACCGGAGGTCATAGACGCCCAGGTCGTTGCTGGCCGTGACCCACTCGACGTGACTCCAGGCGTCCTCGAGGCGTAGGCGGCGGGCGGGCTTGCCGATGACCAGCGCGATCTCGCCCTCGTACCCGAGGAGTTCACAGCCAGCCGGTCGTTCTACTGTTGAGCCGCCGAGAGCAAGGGACGACGAAGGCTTCAGGAAGTATGACGGCTGCTCCGGCGTACGGCCGCGCTGGGCCGCCCGGCTGGGGTAGTTGATATGCACCGCGATGACCTTGCGGGCCGCGGCCAGGATATGGTCGGTGACCTTTTCCAAGATTTACTCCTCATCGAGTACGAAATCGTATACGATAACTATGACCCGGGAGCTTCTGGGCGTCAACCCCCGCTTTCGAAACAAGCTCCGGATCCAGGCAGGCCCCTGCATCCTTGTAACCCCCGCCACGCCTGCCGTACAGTATGAATCCAATTCTGGGTTCAAATAAAGAATTCATAGTTCTATAATTGAACAACCCACACGATGAAGTGAGGAAAGCTCATGCAGTTCCACCACCACGGTTATGTGTCCGGCGACCCGCGGGTCCAAGCGGCCGCCGGCGTCGGCATCGACAGGCCCACTGATCTTCCCGACGAGGTCGACGTGCTCATCGTGGGCAGCGGACCCGCCGGCATGCTCGCCGCCGCGCAATTGTCCCAGTTCCCGGGCGTCACAACCCGTATCGTGGAGCGCCGCCCCGGGAGGCTCGCGATCGGTCAGGCCGACGGGATCCAGGCCCGGAGCGTGGAGACCTTCCAGGCCTTCGGTTTCGCCGAGCGGATCATTGCCGAGGCGTACCGGATCACCGAGATGGCGTTCTGGAAGCCGGACCCCGCGGATCCCTCGCGCATCATCCGGACCGCCCGCGCCCTCGACGATCCGACAGGAGACATCAGCGAATTCCCGCACCTCATCGTCAATCAGGCGCGCGTGCTCGACTACTTCGCCGAATTCATGGCAAACTCCCCTACCCGCATGACTCCCGACTACGGATACGAGTTCCGCGGCCTCGAGGTCAGCGGTGAGGGCGACTACCCCGTCACGGTTACCCTTCTCCACACCGCCGGACCCAACGAAGGCCAGGAGCGCGTTGTCCGGGCCAAGTACGTCGTGGGGGCGGATGGCGCCCGGAGCAAGGTGCGGGAGTCGATCGGCTGCACGCTCGCCGGCGACCAAGCCAACCACGCGTGGGGAGTCATGGACGTCCTTGCCGTCACGGACTTCCCTGATATCCGCACGAAATGCGCCATCCAGTCCGGCACCGGCGGTAGCATCCTGCTGATTCCGCGCGAAGGCGGCCACCTCTTCCGTATGTACGTCGACCTCGGCGAGGTGGACCGGAATGACAACCGCTCCGTGCGCAGCACCACGATCGAGCAGATCATCGCCAAAGCCAACGACATCCTCCACCCCTACACTCTCGATGTGCGCAACGTCGCCTGGCACAGCGTCTACGAAGTGGGCCACCGCCTCACCGACCGGTTCGACGACGTTCTCCCGGACGAGCAGGGCACCCGCACGCCACGCGTTTTCATTACCGGCGATGCCTGCCACACCCACAGCGCGAAGGCCGGCCAGGGCATGAACGTCTCCATGCAGGACGGGTTCAACCTGGCCTGGAAGCTCGGGCACGTGCTCGAAGGCCGCAGCCCGGAGAGCCTCCTGTCCACGTACTCGGCCGAGCGCCAAGTCGTTGCGAAGAACCTCATCGACTTCGACAAAGAGTGGTCCACGCTCATGGCGAAGAAGCCCGAGGAATTTGAGGACCCCACCGAGCTGGAGAACTTCTATGTGAGCACGGCAGAGTTCCCTGCCGGTTTCATGACCCATTACGCCCCCTCGCCGCTCATCGCCGAGCCCACGCACCAAGGCCTGGCCACGGGATTCACCATCGGCAAGCGCTTCAAGTCCGCGCCGGTAGTGCGCGTCTGCGACACCAACCCGGTGCAACTCGGTCACCAGGCCAAGGCGGACGGACGCTGGCGCGTCTACGTCTTCGCGGACGCAAGCGAAGCTGCCGGAACGGCAAAGGTGGGAACCTCGCCGGTCGTCGACTTTGCCGAGTGGATCGCGAACTCGCCGGACTCGCCGCTGGCCGCAACGCCGTCGGGCGCCGACCGTGACGCATGGTTCGACGTGAAGGTGATCTACCAGCAGGAACACACGAGCGTCGACATCGGGGCGGTGCCGGAGGCATTCAAGCCGCAGGTGGGACCGTTCAAGCTGACGTACCTTGAGAACGTCTACGGCACCGATCCTTCGACTGACATCTTCGAGCTGCGCGGCCTCGACCGCGGCGGCGTCGTGGTGGTGGTGCGGCCGGACCAGTACGTGGCGAACGTGTTGCCCTTGACCGCGACGGCGGAACTCGCCGCGTTCTTCGCGCCTCTCCTGCGATCGGGACGGACCGCGGCAGTGTGAGCTGTTGGCGCGTTCCGGCGTGCGGGACCAACGCAAGGGTTCATTCTGTCGGTGGCCCGTCGTAGGGTACCGGCATGGACATCATCATGGTTCCCGGATTCTGGTTGGACGCTTCTTCATGGTCGGAGGTCACGCCGCCGCTCGTTGCTGCAGGGCATACGGTCCACCCGCTCACGCTGCCCGGGCTGGAAGCTGTTGACGCCCCGAGGTCAGGCATCGGCCTCAGGGATCACATCGAAGCAGTAGTGGCGGCGGTCGACGCCGTTGGCAATCCCGTAGTACTGGTCGGCCACTCGGGCGGAGGTGCCATCATCCACGGAGCCGTCGACGCCCGCCCGGACCGCGTGGTCCGGGCGGTCTACGTAGATAGCGGCCCGCTCGGCGAGGGCGGCGTCATCAACGACGAACTGCCAGTCGAGGGCGATGCCGTGCCCTTGCCACCATGGGAGCTTTTCGAAAATGAGGATCTCGTGGACCTCAACGAGGAGCTGCGGGCCGCCTTCCGCGCACGCGCCATCCCGGAACCAAAGAACGTCACCACAGATAAGCAGCGCTTGCACGATGTTCGCCGTTACGACGTCCCCGCCACCATCATCGCGTGCGAGTTCCCCTCCAGCCTGCTCGGCGAATGGATCGAATCCGGCCACCCCTTCGTGGCCGAGCTCGCGCGCATCAACGACGTCGAATTCATGGATCTGCCCACCGGACACTGGCCCCAGTTCACCAAGCCGATAGAGCTCGGGAAAGCAATTCTTGCGGCGGTTGACCGGAGGCGTTAGGGCTGTCGATCTAGCGCCTAAGTCCAATACTGTTGAGGGGTGGGGGACGAACAATTCAGGACGAGAAACGGTTGGGTGGCGGTGCCCAACGCCAACATTTATTGGGAGGCCACCGGGGAGCCTGCTGGCATTCCGGTGCTTTACCTTCACGGGGGCCCGGGCGGGTCGCTCGGACGGGGTGGCTATCGTAAGCGACACGACCCGAGTCGATTCCTCATTATTGGCCTGGACCAACGCGGTTGCGGGAAAAGCACTCCCATCGTTCAGGACGACTTGGACCACCTCTCCGAGAATACAACTCGTGCCTTGATCCAAGATATCGAGGCCGTAAGGCAGCATCTAGGCATAGAAGAGTGGATCGTCACGGGCGTATCTTGGGGCAGTACTCTTGCCCTTGCCTATGCGCGGGAGCATCCCACCCGGGTCCTCGGTATCGCACTGGTCGCAGTGACAACAAGCAGCCGTGAAGAGATCCAGTGGATCACAGAAGACGTCGGGCGCATTTTTCCTGAAGCGTGGGCCGATTTTGCAGAGGCGGCCAACGCGGAACCGGAAGAACGCGTGATCGACGCTTATGCTCGCCGGCTGGCGGGCCACGATCGCGAAGACGCCCGACGTGCAGCCCTGTCTTGGGATCGGTGGGAATCCACCCACGTCTCGCTGGACCCCAACTGGCTTCCTGGCCCGCTGTTTGAAGACGAGCAAGAGCGCATGACGTTCGCACTCCTCGTGACGCACTACTGGGCCAACGACGGATTCCTTGTCGAAGGACAAGAGCTCATCCCTCGAATTCACGAACTCAACGGCATTCCCGCGTACCTCATTCATGGCAGACGGGACGTCAGCGGCCCTGTCGTCACCGCTTGGCGTCTGCACCAGGGCTGGAATTCAAGCCGACTCATCGTGATCGAGGACGAAGGGCACGGAGGTCCGTCATCCATTGCTGCTTTGACACAAGCGGTCGAGGACATCGCTGCTTTGCTTTGAGGCCGGCACAGTCACCGCCGCCGGGGTCGAACAGGAACGAGAGCACGCCGCCATAATGGAAAAGCGCATCGGTGAATGGATGAGCTCATTGAGCCTATGACGGGGATGTTCCGCGGAAAGGCTCATGCGCGCAGTTCGCGGAAGGCTGCGGCTAGGCCGACGCTGGCCAGGACGATGGCGGCGGGTATGTAGAACCACAGGTTGCCGTCCCGGAAGAGGGTAACCCCCACACCCAGAGCAACTCCGTAGAGAGCGACCTTGCCTGCCTTAGCTGGTAGAGCTGCTCGCTGGAGGCTTGCGGTAGCTGTCCACCGTGACCTCCAGCGCTTCGTCCCAGGGTGTTGCCGTAACGCCCAGCATCTTCTGCGTCTCCGTGGAGTCGACCACGAATGGCATCGTGAATTGGTAGCTTGAGGCTGAGATCTCGCGCATCATGGGAACGACTGCGCCGAGAGCGCTGAGAAACCATTGCGGGATCGAGGCGACCCGGCCATTCACGCCCCACCGCTCATTTACCTGCCGCACGATTTCCGTGCGCGGGACGGACGCACTCGGCACATGCCAGGCACGCCCCCAATCGCCCGTGTGGTCTGCAGCAGCGATCGCCGTCGCGGCGATATCGGGAAGGAAGCTCCAACTGTGCTCGAGTGCCGGGTACCCAACGACGCGCGCCGTCTTCGAGGCCAAGAGCGGTTCGAAAAAACCACCGCCGAGGTGTGTCGACATCCCCGCAGCGCCAGGACCGAAGTAGTCGCTGGCCCGAACCTCCACGGCCCGGATATCACCGCGTTCGTGTGCGGCGAGCACTTTCTCCCAACCCGCCCTGCGTACCAGGCCCTTTTTCTCGGTAGTGGCGAGCTGTGAGTGCTCGGTCATCGGGCCGGCCGGCTGCCCGTACGCATAGAGGTTACCCATGAGCACAAGCGCGGACCCGGAGTCACGGGCCGCAGTGATCACGGCGTCGAAGGTCGGCGGCCAGTCGGCTACCCAGTTGGTGTAAGGCGGGTTTGTGCAAACGAAGATCGTGGCGGCTCCGCGCGCAGCCTTTGTCACCTCGGCCGAGTTGCTCGCGTCCAGTTTCACGGGAGTCGCCCCAGGGACCGTAGTGCCGCTACGCGTGCCGAGGGTTATCTGATCGCCGCGGGCGGAGAGCTGCCTCGCGAGCGTCGCGCCTACGAGTCCCGCGCCGAGGATGAGATGGTTTGCCACGATGGTTTCTCCTTAACTCTCCTGCGATGCTTTGCTGGTGGGGTCGCGCCTAAGCACGACGCAGCTCGTCACCCTTGACAAGATCCGAGGGTGGAATGAATGATACGAGCCTCACCAGCTTTGTCCCTACCGGTGGTCAGTAGCTGAATTGGTGTCCAACAATGTCGAAAGAGCGCATTGACAGTAATAGTGTGGGCGTGTTTTTCAGTCGGGTTGCTTGGGTTGCTCCTGAACTGGATGAGTGTGATCGGAACGCTGATCGTGCCACGTCCGCTGCACAGCAACCTTTCACGGGTGACCCATTTGGTCACTGCGAAAATCTTCTTTGTCATCACAAAGCCCCTCACCTCGTACGAAGTACGTGATCGGATCCTTGCCTGGCAGTCTCCCATGGCGCTGTTCGTCCGCCTGCTGGTTTGGGTGATCGTGTTCGACTTGTCGTTCAGTCTCCTCCTTCTTCCCTTCGTCGACGGTGATCTCTGGCAAGCCGCAAGCGAGGCCGGCTCGGCAATGTTCACGCTTGGCTACGCTGCTCCATCGAATGTCGGCAACACGGTGTTGGTTTACGTAGCCGCTTATACCGGGTTGATCGTGATCGCTTTGCAGATCGGTTACCTGCCAACACTCTATGCGGCCTTCAACAGGCGGGAGGCGGAAGTAACGCTCCTGGTTTCGAGGGCGGGCTCACCCTCATGGGGACCGGAGCTTCTGGTGCGCACGCGGTTCGGGATGGCCGCCCAAACCAGCACCAGCGAGCTCAGCGAGCTCTACCAAAGGTGGGAGCGGTGGGCCGCAGATGTGGCCGAATCACACAGCACCTACCTCACGTTGGTATGGTTCCGTTCACCTTCACCGCAATCGAACTGGCTCAACTCCCTCCTCAGCGTCATGGACGCGGCCGCGTTGCAGCTTTCCCTGAGTCCGGGGTCTGCCCCAAGCACCCGCGCGCGGCTGGTCCTGCGGATGGGGTTCACCTGCCTGAATCAGGTGGCGCGGGCTATTCGTATCCCGGTCGAGGAAGACCCCGATCCCGATTCCGAACTCGACGTGACTTTTGAAGATTTTCAAGCGGCCGTGGAGCTCATGCGGACTGTCGACTACCCGATTGAGGTGACGGCGGAGCAAGCCTGGCCCCATTTCAGGGGCTGGCGCGTCAACTACGAAAAAGTCGCATACGCCCTTGCCTACGCGATCGACGCCCCGCCATCAATGTGGAGTGGCCCACGGCGCTTCGCGTCCGAACCGATCATGCCGCACCGGCCGAAGAACCGCACTTCCAAGGACGTCAAGCCGGACGACCCGCAAATGATTGCCCAGAGGAAGACACGGTGACTGCAGGGTGCAAGGATGGCACAACAAATGACCGTTGACCCACATCGAAGAGGAGAAGCGTCATGCCCATGATCGACGTGTACGCCACGACAGGGACCTTTGCCGACAAACACCAGCTCGCCGTTGATCTGGCGTCGACGGTGATGCGGGTGGAGCAGGTGCCAGATATCCCGATGTTCCGCAAGAACACGGCGGCATTCATCCATGAACTCCCGGAGGGGGATCTGTCGAATGTCGACGGCGACAGCAACTACGTGCGCGTCCAGGTGCTCACGAACGCGGGCGCGCTGAACCGCGAAAAGCGGCTCGCTCTGGTCGAACAGCTCACGGCGCTCGTCGCGACGGCGGCCGCGGATCCAACACTGCCCGATCGAACCTGGGTCCTCCTCACGGAAGCCCCCGACGGCGGCTGGGGCCTCAACGGCCACGCCAACACGAACGAGGAGCTCATCGCGGCCGCGCGTGCACAGATCGCCTCCCTCCAAGGGCAAACGCCACAGGCCTGAGTTCGCGCAGTAACCGGGACCGGAGGCGCAAAGCGCCCCCGGACGTGAATTCGGCTACTCGGCAAACACCTGCTTGGCGACCGCCATGGCGGACATCGCTTTCGGCCAGCCCGCGTAGAACGCCAGGTGCGTAATCGCCTCGCTCAATTCGGCCTCGCTCAGTCCGTTGGCCTTCGCAAGACGCAGGTGCCCGAAAAGCTGTTCGGTGCTGCCGCTCGTCACGAGACAGGCAACGGTAATGAGGCTCCGGTCCCGCTTGGCCAGTTCGGGCCGTTCCCAGACGTCAGCGAAGAGAACGTCGTCGGTCAGGGAGGCAAGTTTGGGCGAGATGTCTCCGACGAGTTGCTGGGCACGCGATTGTTCAGTCATGTGGTTCTCCTCTTCCGTGAAAGCTTGTCTACTCGCTTTCAATCCTAGGAACGCACATCGGAATGAGGCAGGGTCCGCTATTACCTGTTTCCCGATGAACTCCGGGGTCCGGGATCAGAGCGGCGGATATCTTCTGAGGCCCACCACTCCGCCCGCTGCAATCAGGGTTCCGCCGAAGGCCACCAGGATTCCAGCCACAGAGACGGTTGGAGCGACGGGATGGTCGCTCTGTGCGGGCGAGCCGGGGTCGATCCGGGCGGCGGCCACCGCCGAGGCTGAATTTTGCGTCGAGGGGCTCGGGCTGGACACGATCGGCGAAGGCACTGCAGCGACGGTTGTGGCAGGTGGCGCCACCTGGGCGGGTGCCGGTTCGGCGGTCACCGCCGGCGAGGGCGTCGAAGCGCCACCAGGAGGAACCGCGACGCCGGGATCCGGCTGGGGTTGCGGTTGTACCGGCGGGCTGGCCGTGGCGGACGGCGTTGCTTTGCCCGTCGGCCGAGGAGATGGGGAGTTGCCGGGAGAGCACATGCCAACCACACCTAGAAGGCCTTGCGAATCACAGCTTGCGGCCCCTGCAGTCTCCGCGGGCGCAAGTGCGATTAGGCACAACGCGAAAGGGAGCGCGACGAGGGCAACTGGAACCTTCCGGCGAGTCATGGCTTCGACTCTACCTACTCCGCGGCAACTTGGGAGGGAAGGGGCGCAAGCTTCAATCCCTGAGCTGCCCCAGAATCCGGGCCAGCTCGGCGCGATCCTCTGCGCTCAGCCGGGCAAAGTACTCGGAGGACTTGCCGCGCCGTTCGGCGCTGACCTTCGCGAAGAGCTGCTGCCCGGTTTGTGTGGCGGCGACAAGGGTGGCCCTCCGGTCCGTGGGGTCCGGATCACGACGGACGAGGCCTTTGACCTCCAGCTGATCCACCACTTCCGTGGCCGAACGCGGCGCAATGCGCAGCCTTTCCGCCAGGTCCTTCAGTCGCATCGGATCCCCGGGCGCCGGGCGCATCAGCGTCATGAGAGCCCGCCACTGGTGCGGCGTCAGCTCCCAGGGCGAGAGCTGCTCGGCCCAGGTCCGGCGCAGCCCCCGGAAAGCGGCATGGAAGAGATCGCCGAGGTCGGCAGAATCAGAGGGCTGTGAGTGCATGCTGCCAGTCTAGCAATTTGACCAGTAACCACATAGTGAGGTAACCTCTGCATTAGTAGGCGCGATTCCCGCGCCCCGCTCGCCACTGGAGGTGGTGCTTATGACGGAGAATATCCTCACCCAAAATCCTCATCGACCGGGCGCTGGAGCCCGAAGTCCCGGCCGCGGCCCCGCCCGCCTCAATCCTGCCGACCGCACCCAGCTGAAACAGCATCCCGTGCGCCTCAAACGGATCGCCGGGCTGTTCACGCCGCACAAAGTGACCATTGCCGCCGTCGTGCTTCTCATCAGCGCTTCCAGCATCATCGGCCTGGCGCAGCCGTTCCTGGTCCGCCACATCATCGACGTCGCGCTGCCCAGCAAGGATCTGCCGCTTCTCGCATGGCTGGCCGCCGGATTGATCGCCGTAGCCGCCGGAACCGCGCTTATTGGCGTGCTGCAAACCTGGATGACCACGGGCATGGGCCAGAAGATCATGCATACCCTGCGCACGCGACTGTTCACGCACCTACAGCAGCAATCACTGGGATTCTTTACCCGGACCCGCAGCGGCGAGGTGCAATCGCGGTTGAACAACGACATTTCCGGCCTGCAGCAGGTCATCACCTCCACCGCCACCGGAGTTGCCTCCAACCTGACCACTGCCATTGCCACCGCCATCGCGATGGTGGCCATTTCGCCCGGGCTCTCGCTCCTGTCCCTGATAGTGATCCCGCCGGCGGTCTGGTTCACCCGCCGGGTGGCCCTGCTCCGGCGCAACATCACGTCCACGCTGCAGAGCGAACTGGCCACCATGAACACGCAGGTCGAGGAAGGGCTGTCAGTGTCTGGCGTCCGGCTCTCCAAAACCCTCGGAACCACCAAGCGAGACGCCCACCGCTACACGGAAAGCTCCAAACGGCTCATCGGCCTGGAGATGCGATCCCAGTTGGCCGGCCGCTGGCGCATGTCCACGATGGGCATCATCTTCTCGGCCATTCCGGCGCTGATTTACCTGACCGCCGGACTGCCCGTCACGAGCGGCGGCATGACCATCGGCACGCTCGTGGCGTTCACCGCGCTGCAGGGCGCCATCTTCCGCCCCGTCATGAGCCTGCTGGACCTCGGCGTCCAATGGGTCACGGCGATGGCCCTGTTCAGCCGCATCTTTGAGTACCTGGACTTGGCTCCCGAGATCACTGCCCCGGCGCGGCCCGTCCCACTGGATCCGGCCGCAGTACGCGGCGAGGTCCGCTTCGAGGGGGTCAGTTTCGCGTACGACGGCGGCACTGAAGTCCTGCACGGCATCGACCTCACGCTTCCGGCCGGCACCAGCACCGCAATCGTGGGACCCACGGGCTCCGGGAAATCGACGCTGGGCTCGCTCGTCCCGCGCCTCCATGACGCCACCGCCGGACGGATCACCATTGACGGAGTAGACGTGCGCGACATCGCCCCGGAGGACTTGACGAAAATCGTTGGTGTCGTGTCACAGGAGACGTATTTGATTCACGACACCATCCGGGAAAACCTGCTGCTGGCGGCGCCCGGAGCGGACGACGCGGTGCTGTGGAACGCGCTGGCCTCCGCGCAGATCGCGGACCTGATCGCAAGCTTGCCCGACGGCCTGGACACCATGGTCGGCGCCCGCGGCCACCGGTTCTCCGGCGGAGAACAGCAGCGCCTGGCCATTGCCCGAACCATACTGCGCAATCCCAAGGTGCTGGTCCTCGACGAGGCCACCTCCGCCCTGGACAACGCCACCGAGGCCCACGTCCAGGCGGCGCTCGACCGGCTCGCGGTTGGCAGGACTACGCTCACCATCGCCCACAGGCTTTCCACCGTGGAGAAGGCCGATCAGCTGGCGGTCCTCTCTGGGGGTGCGATCGTGGAGTTCGGAACGCCCGCCGAGCTTCGCAATTCCGGCGGCGCGTATGCGCGGCTCGCCGAGGCCCGGGGGAGCCTGGAGTTTGAAGATCACGCCATGACAGCCTAAACGCCCGCCTCACGGCATGAAACGGTACCCGATCCCGACCTCGGTGATCAGGTGGCGCGGGTTCCCGGGCTCCGGTTCCAGTTTCCGGCGGAGCTGGGCCATGTACACGCGCAGGTAGTTGGCTTCCTTGGCGTAGGCCGGCCCCCAGACCTCGCTGAGGAGCTGCTGCTGGGTGATCAGCTTCTCGGGATTCCGCACGAAGAGATCCAGGATCCGCCACTCGGTCGGCGTCAGCCGGACGTCTTCGCCGTCGCGCGTCACGCGTCTCATGGCCAAATCCGCAGTGAATGATTCAGTGACCAGCACCGGCGGTTCATCGCCTGGATCCGACGTGCGCCGCAGGATCGCCCGGAGACGCGCCAGCAGCTCGTCGAGCCCGAAGGGCTTGGTGATGTAGTCGTCCGCACCGGCGTCCAGGGCTTCAACCTTGTCGTCGGAGCCGTGCCGGGCGGAGAGGACCAGGATGGGCACGCTGCTCCACTCACGCAAGCGGGTGATGACCGTGGTTCCGTCGATGTCCGGCAGACCCAGGTCGAGGATCAAGACGCCCACCGGGTGCTGGGCTGCAGAGCGCAAGGCCGATTCGCCGTCGGACGCAGTGGCCACGGTGTAACCGTGCGCTTGGAGCGTAATCCGCAAGGCCTTGACGATATGGGGATCGTCGTCCACTACCAGGACGTTGCTCATCTCGCCTCCCCGGAGGCGCTCTCAGGGCTGCCCGACGGCGGCACATGGCGGCGCTGCAAAAGAACCGATTGCGCTTCCATGGGAGCTTGCGCCTCCTCGTGCGGGAACGCGACCCCTGTGGACAGCGGAAGCCGAATGACCATGGTCAGGCCACCGCCCGGAGTCGCTTCCGCGGTGAGCGTTCCTCCCATCGCTTCCGTGAATCCCTTCGCCACGGCGAGCCCCAAGCCAACCCCGGTGGTGGAAGGGACGTCGTTGAGCCGCTGGAATGGCTGGAACATCCTCACCACGCTTTCGGCGGGAACACCTTGGCCGTGGTCGATGATGCGCAGTTCCCCCGACGGCCTCCCGTCCAAGGTGGATGAACTGAAGCCACCCGCGGCTCCCACCAGCACAACATCGGAATCCGGAGCGTACTTGATGGCGTTCTCCACGATGTTGGCAATGACGCGTTCCAGCATTCCGGAGTCGGCGTCGATCTCCGGCATGTTTCCCGGCAGGTCGACGCGCACCCGGCCCGGCGGTATGCCATGGAGGGCGGTCGGAATCACTTCGTACCAGCGCACCGGGCGAATGAGGGCGTTCACCGAGTCCGAGGTGATGCGGGACATGTCCAGGAGGTTCCCCACGAGGACGTCGAGCCTGTCCGAGCATTCCTCGATGGTTGCCAGCAGTTCCTGTTCCTCCTCGGGCGTGTAATGGACGTTGCTTTGCCGCAAGCCGCCCACGGCCAACTTGATCCCGGCCAACGGAGTCCGCAAATCGTGGGAGACGGCGCGCAGGATGGAGGTTCGCATGGTGTTGCTCTCGGCCAAGCGCATGACCTCCCGTCGGCTGGCTGCCAGTTGTCGCCGCTCGAGCTGGGCCGAAAGGTGCGCTCCGAAGGCGCTGAGCAACCGGCGGTCGCTGGCTGGCAGGATGCGGCCGGACAGGACCAGCCGGGTTCCGGCGTCGATCTGTTCGGTGTTTTCGCCGCCGTCGGGCAGTAGTGGTGCGGCCTCTCCGGCCTTCGCGACGAGGCGCCAGCCGCCGGTCCCCGCGCCAGCCAGGCCCCCCGCCTTGAACAACGCGGCACCGCGCATCTGGAACACGTCCAGCGCTTGCTTCAAGAGTCCCTCGACAGTGTCCTCGGCGCTCGATGCCCCCCGCGTGAGGTCACCCAGGGTGGTGGCCTCGGCACGGGCACGGGCAGCTTCCTTGGAACGCCTGGCCGATACGTCCACGACGGCCGCCACTGCGGCTGAAACGCCCACGAAGACGAGCAACGCGAGGATGTTCTCGGGGTCGCTGATGGTCAGGGTTCCCACGGGCGGTATGGAGAAGAAGTTCACCAACAGGCTGCTCCACAGGGCACCGAGCAGGGCGGGCCACAACCCGCCGACCAGCGCCACGGCAACCGAGCCCGTGAGCTGGAGGAGCACCGCCGTCGCGATGCTGTGCGAAGGGCTCGCGGCCAGCAGGAGCTGCAAAAGAACCGGAAGGACCACAGCCATGGCAAACCCGACGACCACCCTGGTGCGGCCAAGGTCCCGCTGCCGCCGACGGTCGACGCCCCGCCCACCTAGCGGATGCGAGACCATGTGCACGTCAATATCGCCGGAGTCACGGACCACCCGGTTGCCGATCCCCCGGCCGGTCAGCCGGGCGACGAGGCTCCGGCGTCGGGAAATCCCGACGACGATCTGCGTCGCGTTCACGCTGCGGGCGAAGTCCAGCAAGGCCTTGGCCGGATCCTCCCCCGCCACCGTGTGGTAACTGCCGCCCAAATCCCGCACCAAAAGGCGCTGGGATTCCAACGCATGCGGAGATTCCGACGCCACGCCATCGGCGGCGCGGACATGCACCGCGAGCAAGTCGCCGCCGTTGACGCGCTTGAGGATCCGGGCGGCGCGGCGGACGAGGACTTCTCCTTCAGGGCCGCCTGTGAGGCCGACGACTATGCGTTCGCGGGCTGGCCAGCTCGCCTCGATCCCCTGTTCCGAACGGTACTTCGCGAGCCCTTCGTCCACGCGATCGGCCAGCCACAGCAGGGCCAGCTCCCGTAATGCCGTCAGGTTGCCCATCCGGAAATAGTTGGAAAGGGCTGCGTCGATCTTGTCCGCCGAATAGATTTTGCCGTCGCCCAGCCGTTGCCGCAACAGCTCCGGTGAGATGTCCACAAGGTGGATCTGGTCCGCACGCCGCACGACGTCGTCAGGCACTGTCTCCGCCTGCCGGACGTCGGTGATGGCACTCACGACGTCACCGAGGGAAGCCAGATGCTGCACGTTGACGGTGGAGAGGACGTTGATACCGGCGTCGAGCAGTTCCTCGACGTCCTGCCAACGCTTGGGATTTCGGCTTCCTGGGATATTCGAGTGAGCGTATTCATCGACGACGGCGGTGCGCGGCTTACGTGCCAGGACCGCGTCGACGTCTATCTCTTCAAAGCTGGTATCCCGGTACGCGATGCTGTGCGGTGGAATGACTTCCAGTCCATCCATCAAGGCCCGGGTGTCGCTGCGCCCATGATCCATGGCGAAGGCCACCACTACATCTTCACCGCGCCCGCGGAGCCGGTGGGCCTCTTCAAGCATGGCGTAGGTCTTCCCTACTCCCGGGGCTGCCCCGAGGAAAATGCGCAGCGTTGCCCGTGCCATGTGGTCATTCTTTCACTTGTTGAACGCGCCGGTTGCCCGCGCGGATCCGGGCCCGGGCTGCGCTCATTTGGCCGGCACCGCTGCGGCTATGTCCAGATTCAGCTCCGTGACGTTGACGGACGGCTGCCCCAGGAAGGCCTCGAGTCCGGTGACTGTGCGGCGGTCCACCATGGCCTGCACGGCTTCAGGACTCAGCCCGTGCGCCTTGGCCACCCTCGGCACCTGGAGCCGAGCGTAGGCCACCGAGATCTGCGGGTCCAGACCGGAACCACTCGCCGTCACGGCGTCGGCGGGGACGTCGGACTCCTCGACCCCTTCCGCGGCGGCAACGGCGGCACGGTTGGCTTTGACGGCGTCGAGCAGTTTGGGATCGTTGGGTCCCAGGTTGCTGGCGGTTGACGCCCCCGGGTCCCACTTGGCCGCCGAAGGGCGGGCGTGGAACCACAGCGGGTTCTGGGCGCCGGCGTCGTTGGCGGAGACTTGCGCAATCAGGGCGGAAGCGGCGGGCTTACCGGCCGAGTCCCTCACGATGGAGCCATTGGCTTGGAAGGGTGCAACGGCCTGGCCGATACCGAAAATCGCCAATGGGTAGATCAATCCAAGGACCACGGTGGCCAGGAGCAGGAACCGCAAGGCCGTTCCTGCTTGGCGAAGGTAGCCGGGAAGGGTGTTCATGGTTGTCTCCTAGCCGATGCCGGGGATGAGGGAAATGAGCAGGTCGATGAGCTTTATCCCGATGAAAGGTGCCACGAGTCCGCCGAGGCCGTAGATGGCCAGGTTCCTGGCGAGCGCCTGGTTCGCCGAGACAGCCCGGTACTTGACGCCGCGCAGGGCGAGCGGCACCAGGGCGATGATGATCAAGGCGTTGAAGATCACGGCGGACAGGATGGCCGACGAAGGCGAGGCCAGGCCCATGATGTTCATGCGGCCAAGCCCCGGAAATACGGCCGTGAACAGCGCCGGGACTATCGCGAAGTACTTTGCGACGTCGTTCGCCACCGAGAACGTGGTCAGCGCGCCGCGGGTGATGAGCAACTGTTTGCCGATGCCCACAATGTTGATGAGCTTGGTGGGATCCGAATCCAGGTCCACCATGTTGGCGGCTTCCTTAGCAGCCGGAGTACCTGAGTTCATGGCGACGCCGACATCCGCCGCAGCCAGCGCGGGGGCATCGTTGGTGCCGTCGCCGGTCATGGCGACGAGCCGTCCTTCGGCCTGTTCTTCCTTGATCACGGCCATCTTGTCTTCCGGGGTGGCTTCGGCGACGAAGTGATCCACCCCGGCTTCGGCGGCGATCGCCTTGGCCGTGATGGGGTTGTCACCGGTGATCATGACCGTCCTGATGCCCATCCGCCGCAGTTCGGCGAAGCGGGCGTGCATGCCCGGCTTGACCACATCGGCCAGGTGAATGGTGCCCAGGACCCGGGCTCCGCCGTCGTCCCCGACGCCGGCCACCAACAGTGGCGTGCCGCCCTGGGCGGAGATTTCCTGCACCTTGTGGTCCACCTCGGCCGGGGTGTGTCCGCCGGCGTCCGCGACGAATTTGGCGACGGCGGCGGCGGCGCCCTTGCGGATCTTCCGCCCGTCCAGGTCCAGGCCGCTCATGCGGGTGCTGGCGCTGAACTCGACAACGGCGAAGTCTTCCGAGGTCTTCAGGAGAGTAGCCAGGTCAGGGCCGCTGACACCCTTTTCACGCGCGAGCTCAATGATCGAACGTCCCTCCGGCGTCTCATCGGCCAGGCTGGAGAGCCGTGCCGCTTCGATGAGTTCGGTCCGGTCGACGTTGTTGGCGGGGAAGAAGTTGACCGCGCGTCGGTTGCCGTAGGTGATGGTGCCGGTCTTGTCCAGCAGGAGCGTGGTGATGTCCCCGGCGGTTTCCACGGCGCGGCCGGAGGTGGCCAGGACGTTGTGCTGCACCAGGCGGTCCATGCCTGCGATGCCGATGGCCGGCACGAGCGCCCCGATGGTCGTGGGAATCAGGCAGACGAGCAGCGCCACCAGCACGATCGGCGATGGCGTTGCCCCCGGCAGGGAAGCGAACGGCGCCAAACTCATAGTGACTGCCAGGAACACGATGGTCAGGGAGACAAGGAGTACGTGGAGGGCGATTTCGTTGGGTGTCTTTTGCCGAACGGCACCTTCCACGAGCTTGATCATCCGGTCAATGAACGTTTCGCCCGCCTCAGCCGTGATGCGAACCGCGATGCGGTCCGAAAGGACCTTGGTGCCGCCAGTCACCGACGAGCGGTCGCCGCCCGACTCACGGATGACGGGTGCCGATTCACCGGTGATGGTGGATTCGTCCACGCTCGCCAGGCCTTCGATGATCTCACCATCGGAGGGGATGACGTCCCCGGCTTCGCAAATGACGACGTCGTTCTTCCGCAGGTCCGTTCCCGGCACTTCCTTGAGGGTGCCATCCTCCAGCCGAAGCCGGGCAACAACACCTTTCCTGCTGGCCCGGAGGCTATCTGCCTGGGCCTTGCCGCGGCCCTCTGCGATGGCCTCGGACAAGGTGCCGAAGAACACCGTCAGCCAGAGCCAGATTGTCACCGAGATGCCGAACGCCGCCGGCTTGAGAAGGCAAATGGCCGTGCAGAGAGCCGCCCCTACCAGCACGGTGAACATCACGGGAGAGTGGATCATCTGGCGTGGTCCCAGTTTCCGAACTGCGACCGGCAGGGCGGTCCGGATACTGGCAAGATCCAGCTTGGCCGGGGCCTTGGTGTGGTGCTTGTGCTCCCCCGGAGTACCGAGGGGATTTCCGTCTGCGTAGGTCTGGGCGGCGGTGTCCGAGGCTAATGCCGTGTTGGACCGGGTCATTTGAGGAGTCCTTCTGCGAGGGGGCCCAAGGCGAGGGCCGGGAAGTAGCTCAAGGCGGTCATGATGACTGTGACGCCGAGCAAGAGAGAACCGAAGAGCCAGCCGTGGGTCGGGACAGTGCCGGACGACGCCGGGATCTTGGGTTGTTTAGCCAGGGAACCTGCCAGGGCAAGCACCAGCACGATAGGCAGGTAGCGGCCCAGCAGCATGGCAAGGCTCATCATCACCGACAGATACGGTGCGGAGGTGGTGATCCCGCCGAACGCCGAGCCGTTGTTGTTCGCGCCGGAGGTGAACGCGTAGAGCACTTCACTGAACTGGTGCGGTCCCGAGGCAGGTGCATTGGCCACGGCGTCCGGAAGAAGGACCGTGATCCCGGCGAGGGCCAGAACCACGGTGGGCGTCACCAGGATGTACATGGCCGCGAGCTTCATTTCCCGGGGCCCGATTTTCTTGCCCAGGAATTCCGGGGTGCGGCCCACCATCAGCCCGGCAATGAACACGGAGACGATCGCAAGGATGAGCAGGCCATAGAGCCCTGATCCCGTGCCGCCGGGGGCCACTTCGCCGAGCATCATGTTCACCATGGCGACTCCACCGGCCAGGGGCGGCAGGGAATCGTGGGCGACGTTGACGGCTCCCGTGGACGTCAGCGTGGTGGCCGTGGCAAAGATTGAGCTCTGGGCCGCGCCGAAGCGCTGCTCGAAGCCCTCGCCCAGACCGCCTGCCACTGCGGTTGCCGTCCCTTGCGCGCCGGCAACGGCCCAGCCCATCAGGGCGGTGGAGCTCAGCCAGAGCGTACCCATGACAGCGGCTACCGTGTAGCCCTGCCGTTGGTCCCCCACCATGCGGCCATAGGCGTACGGCAGAGCAAAGGGGATGAGCAGGATCAGGAAGACTTCGAACATGCTGATGAAGACGTTCGGGTTCTCGAACGGGTGGGCGGAGTTGGCATTGAAGTAGCCGCCGCCGTTGGTTCCCAGGATTTTGATGGCTTCCTGGGACGCTACCGGACCGCCCGGGATGGTCTGGGTGACACCTGTTGCCTGGTTCACGACGTCGGTGGACCAGAAATTCTGCACAACACCGCCGATCACCATCACAATGGCCGCGAGCGCAGCCATCGGAAGCAGTACACGGAACGAGGTGCGGGCCAAGTCCACCCAGAAATTCCCCAGCCTGTCCGTCCGGGTCCGCGCGATGCCGCGGATCAGGGCGACCACTACCACGATTCCGACGGCGGCAGAGAGGAAGTTCTGCACTGCCAGCAGGCACATCTGCACGAAGATGCCCATGGTGGCTTCCGGAACGTACGTCTGCCAATTGGTGTTCGTCGCGAAGGAGATGGCCGTGTTCATGGCCGTCCACGGATCCACGCCAGGCAGGGAATTGCTTCCGGGCAGCACGCCTTGGAGCCGCTGGAGCAGGAACACCGTCAGGATGGACACTGCCGAGAAGACCAGCACGCTGCGCAGGTAGATGGACCATCTTTGCTCGGCGTCCGGGTCCACCCCGGCCATCCGGTAGAACAGCCTCTCCACCCGGGTTGACTTCTTGCCCTCAAACACCCGGGCAAGGTAGACGCCCAGCGGCTTGTGCGCTAAGACCAACAGCAAGAGCAGGACGGCCACCTGGGTGACGAAGGAGGCAATGCTGAAAGCCATCCGGAATCACCACTTTTCCGGGTGGATCAACACGGCCAGCAGGTAGCCGAACAGACACAGGCCTGCAATGAACAGGACCAACCACATCACGGCGTCCGCGCTCACTGTCCGTTCACCGGCCCATCGCCGTCGACGATTTTGCCCAGAAGGTGGGCCATCCACATCACGATCCCCATGGACACCACGAAGATCCCCACAACAGCCACGTCGGCCACTGGAACGTCCTTTCATCCGCGCCCCGTTTGCGGGGCTGATGTCAGTCAACTCCTTGGCAGGCCGCGAAAATGGGTTCCTGATGGTTCCTTAACACGGCAAGGCCGAATCTTGACGGCTTCTTAACAGGTGCGCCGCGACTTCCGGGACATCGACGTTAAGGATTCATCAAGATCGGCTTCAACCAGCGAAAACACCTGTAGTCGGTGCTATCTTCAGCAATGATCGCGGTGCCTGCGCGTCGCGCGGAAAGGACACCATGACTACTTTGAGCAGGCCCCCGGCCGATCCTTCGGCACCACGGCCCGGTGGTATGTCTTCCTTGCGGACGTGGTTGCTGTTCGGACTGCAGGACTCCAAAGGATCGCACCAAGGCCCCGGCGCGGTGGGCGATTCCCATCTGAAGAAGCATTCGTGGTGGCAGGTCATGTGCCTCACCGGCGTCGACTATTTCTCCACCCTCGGCTACCAGCCGGCCATCGCAGCACTGGCCGCAGGAGTGATCTCCCCCCTGGCCACCATCGTCCTGGTGGCGGTCACACTGCTGGGCGCCCTGCCTGTGTACCACCGCGTCGCTGGGGAAAGCCACCGCGGCGAGGGATCCATCGCCATGCTTGAGCGCCTCTTGCCACGCTGGGGAGGGAAGATCCTCGTCCTCGTTCTCCTCGGGTTCGCGGCGACGGATTTCATGATCACGATGACCCTCTCGGCCGCGGACGCCACGGCCCACGCGATCCAGAATCCGCTCGCCCCAGGCTGGCTGCAGGGACAGAACATCCTGGTTACATTGTTCCTGCTGGCCCTGCTGGCCGCCGTATTCCTGCGTGGATTCAAGGAAGCCATCGGCGTCGCTGTGGTTCTCGTCATCGTCTATCTGAGCCTCAACGTCGTGGTCGTGTTTGCGACGTTCGTGGAGGTGTTCGCCCATCCGGTCGCAGTAGGCGACTGGTGGCTTGCACTGTCGACTTCGCACGGAAACCCGTTCATGGTGATCGGCATCGCCCTGCTCGTTTTTCCCAAACTCGCCTTGGGCCTGTCCGGTTTCGAGACCGGAGTCGCCGTAATGCCCCAGATCCGGGGTTACGGATCCGACACCGAGGAAAACCCTGCCGGACGGATCAAGGGAACCCGCAGGCTGTTGACCACGGCAGCCGTCATCATGAGCTGCTTCCTGATCGCTACCAGCTTCACCACTGTTGTGCTGATTCCGGATCAGGAATTCCAGCCCGGCGGCCAGGCCAATGGACGCGCCCTGGCATTCCTCGCGCACCAATATCTCGGAGTCGGGTTCGGCACTGTCTACGACCTCAGCACCATCGCCATCCTGTGGTTCGCAGGCGCCTCCGCCATGGCCGGGCTGCTGAACCTGGTCCCACGGTACCTGCCGCGATACGGAATGGCGCCGGGCTGGGCCCGGGCAGTGCGCCCCCTGGTGTTGGTGTTCACCCTTATCGGGTTCCTGATCACGTTCCTTTTCAACGCCGACGTCGACGCCCAGGGTGGTGCGTATGCCACCGGTGTGTTGGTGCTGATGACTTCCGCCGCCGTGGCTGTGACCCTCTCCGCGCGCCGCTTGAGGCAGCGCAAGCGCACAGTCGGATTCGGCATCATCGCCATAGTGTTTATTTACACCACTATTGCCAACATCTTCGAACGTCCCGAAGGCATCCGGATCGCCGCGATCTTCATTGTGGGGATCATCGTGATCTCCTTGCTCTCCCGGATCCGGCGCTCCTTTGAACTGCACGCCACCCACGTCCATCTGGACCGCCAGGCATTGGAGTTCATGTCCACCAATCTGAGCGGCCCGATTGCGCTCATCGCCCACGAACCCCTCCGTCTCACCGCGGAGGCGTACCGGGACAAACTCACCTCAGCGATCGAGGTCAGCCACATTCCGGTGGATTACCAGGCGCTCTTCCTGGAAGTGATTGTGGACGATTCCTCCGACTTCGAAACCGCACTCGAAGTCCGTGGGGTGGTTCGGCACGGACACCAGATCCTCGAAGTCCACGGCCCGGTGGTCCCCAACACCATCGCTTCAGTGCTACTGCACATCCGCGACGTGACAGGCCTCATGCCGCACATCTACTTCCGCTGGACCGAAGGCAACCCGGTCATCAATCTCCTTCGCTTCCTGTTCCTCGGCGAAGGGGAGATCGCCCCGGTCACCCGGGAAGTCCTGCGAGAGGCCGAACCCGATGTCAGTCGGCGCCCGTGGGTCCACGTGGGCTGATGGCGGCAACAGGACGCCCTGACAGCGCTGCTGTCAGGGCCGCTCCGGCACCTCGCCGTTCGCTACCGCTTCGATCCAGTCGACCGCCTCGTCCGAGAAATAAAATCCCGAAGGCCCGTTTCGACCAACCCACCACGCATCCGAAGTAATGACGCCTCCAACTTGGGTGATCTCGGCGGTTATGTCCGGGAGCACCGCATCGCCATTGTTCTCGATCAGCCATTTTTGGGTCGACGGCTTCAGCTTCGGCCACCAATGTTCGATACTCATGGCCGAAGTCTGACATGCCTGCCGCCTTTGCTCGAGTCCTGCCCGTTAAGAGAGTGCTAATTCTTCGCCTGCGGGCGTATGGAAACCATTAATACCGCCGGGGACGGGTCCTTTCGGTGATCAGATCGAGGAAAGAATTCCTGGCCACCCGGGCCGTGGACGGTCTCCGCAGGAGCTGACGTAAGCATGAAGCGCATTGGCTTTACCAACGGAACGGCATCCGATGCCACGGTCCCAGGCACGCGTCCGAAAGACTACGTCGTGGTCGATGACATCGCAGAGTTCACCTACTACCCGTCCGAGGCGGCGATGCTGGAAGACCTCGAGTACGTGGACGAAGCAGCTTGCGTCCTTGACCGGGAAGGCAATGACTGCCGCCTCACCCTGGATAAAGACAGGAACCTGCGCCTCGGTCCCTCGTTCGGGCTTGTGGAATTCAGCTGGCTCCGCCAGGCATGGATGAACAACCGGCACCGGAATCTGCAGGCGCATCGCTTGCAGCGCTTCTACCCGACAACCCTGGAGGCGCTCCTTGCCGGACTGTTTGAAACCGTTGCCCTCGAACGCGCCCGCAGTGCCGCCGGGACACCATGGGTGCTCAACCTTGGTGGAGAAGAAACGCACCCGGCGACGCTGAGGGAGGTCGATGGGCTCCTCGCGGGGCTGGATCACCTTGAACAGGCCACGGTGCGGGATCCTTTCGGCCATGAATACCGGCCAGTCCGCCACCAGACCCACCGGCACCTCGCCCCGGGTGCGGGCTCGATCTACTATGTCGAAATTCCCCCTCGCGGGCGCGACCTCCAGCAGTCAGGCGTCCAGCACTGAGGCACCACTCGCGCGATGGCAAGGCGGCTCCCAGCTGTTTCCTTCCGGGGTCAGTCCCGGTGACCGACCCAGACGCGACTAGGGCGTGCCGCACCGGGGCCGAAAAGGATTCGGAGCATTCGGAATCATAAATCCCACCCCATCCACCTTTATCCAAAAATCAAGATAATTGCGGATAGTACGAACATGTTCCCTTGCGCGTTCGCCATGCGCTTACATCGGCGGCGCCCAGGTTGTCCCCGTCCAGGCCGTAGCGGCGCTGCACTGATCGGAGATCATTTCCGCCGTTGGGCTTGAAGATGTGAGCGAGCGTCGGGGAAAACACCCTCATAGGTGAGCGAGGATCAGGCGGGACGGGCCTACGTCGGCGGCGCCGTGGATTCGCGGACCACGAGGTGCGTAGCGAGCTCCACCCGCCGTGAGTCCACCGCGTCACCCCGCATTTGGCGTAGGACGAATCGCAAGGCGGCGCGGCCCATTTCCTGCAGCGGCTGGGATACAGAGGTCAGCGGAGGGACCGATTCCTCCGCTTGGTAGGTTCCGTCGAATCCCACCACGCTGATGTCCTCCGGGATGCGGATCTTTTGCCGTCGCGCCTCGGCGAGCACGCCCAAGGCGATGCTGTCGCTTGCGGCGAAGATCGCCGTTGGGCGCTCTTCGAGTTGAAGCAGCGTTTTCATTCCCGCCACACCATTCTCGGAGCGGAAGGGTCCCGACAGGATGTAGCGCTCCTCGACAGGCACCCCTTTCGCCATCAGCGCCGCCATGTAGCCGTGCAGGCGGGCCTGGTTGCACTCGGCCGCCTCCGGCCCACCCAGGTAGGCGATCCTGCGGTGCCCTAGATCCAGCAGGTGGGCCGTGGCGGCCTTGCCCCCGGCCCAATTGCTGGCACCGACGCTGACCACGTCACCCGGCGGCGGGTTGAGCGGGTCGATGACAACAATTGGTATCTGCCGCCGTCGAAATGGATCCAATTGTGCCGAGCTGAACGCCGAGGTCACCACGATCATGCCGCTGCGGCCTTCGTCGACGATCCGCTGCGCCCGTTGCTCGAGGCTCAACTTCGACGCCGATTGCTGGCCGGTAATGTTGAGCAGGACTTCGACGTCGGAGGCGGCCGCGTGCTCCAGCACGCCATTGAGCACTTCCACTCCATACGCCGAATTCAAGGTGTCGAACACAACCTCCACTACGGGCCGGCGGCTGGCGATGTTCTTTCGCTGAAGCGGTGACTTGTATCCCGTCCGCTCCAAGGCGGTCAGAACTTTGGCACGCGTGCCCGCCGCAACGTCCTCGCGCCCGTTGACCACCTTCGAGACGGTCGGCATCGAGACGCCCGCTTCCCGGGCGATCGCGGCCAATGTCACCTTGGCGGGACTTTCGCTGCTGGCCATGGATCCTCAACTCTTTCGAAATATTTCGTTGACATAAGTCTGAGCGGCGAGGCGAGCAGAGTCAATCGCCATTTCGTAAAAGAGTTGAACTTTATGTCCAAATCGCCTTGACGGTGACCCACGCCACAGCTAAATTTGCCTAACGGACCGAAAATATTGTCGAAATATTTCGAAGATTCGGATCAAGCATATTCAGCGGCAGTGCAGCCTCGCTCCCCGAAGGCCGGACTCCCGAACCAATAGCCGGGCAATCAGCGTCGAGCCCGGAGGACGAATGGAATTGCAAATGCTAAAACTCACGTTGCGCTCAGCGGCGATCGCCGCCACTGCTGCGGCCGTATCGATCTCCCTCGCCGCTTGCGGATCAGGTGGACCGGCAAGTTCAGCAGGAAACGCCGATTCGGCCACCATGTGGGGCCTTACGGGCGGTAACCAGCCCGTACTTCAGAAGTCCATCGATGCATGGAACAAAGCCCACCCGGACGAGACCGTCAAGCTCGACTTCTTCGCGAACGACGCGTACAAGACCAAGGTGCGCACCGCCGTCGGCGCGGGCCAGGGACCTACCTTCATTTACGGTTGGGGCGGCGGCGTCCTGAAGTCCTATGTCGACTCCGGCCAGGTGGCCGACCTGTCGGACTTCGTAGCGTCAAACCCGGATGTCAAGAACCGCTACCTGCCGTCCGTGCTCAAGAACGGCGTGATCGGCGGCAAGACGTATGCCCTGCCAAACAACAACGTGCAGCCCGTCGTTCTGTACTACAACAAGGAAGTCTTCGACAAGATCGGCGCGCAGGCCCCCAAGACCTGGGACGAGCTGATGGCATTGGTGCCGAAGTTCAAGGCTGCAGGAATCGCTCCCTTCTCCCTGGGCGGCCAGTCCAAGTGGCCTGACCTGATGTGGCTCGAATACCTGGTGGAGCGCATCGGCGGACCCGACGTCTTCGCGAACATCGCCGCCAACAAGCCCGGCGCCTGGTCCGACCCGGCCGTCAAGGAAGCCCTGAGCAAGATCCAGGATCTGGTGGACGCCGGCGGATTCGCCAACGGCTTCTCCTCCATCGCCGCCGACAGCAACGCGGACCAGGCCCTCCTTTACACCGGCAAGGCCGCCATGATCCTGCAGGGTGGCTGGATCTACCAGAGCATGAAGAAAGACGCCGCGGACTTCGTCAAGAACGGCAAGCTGGGCTACGTCACCTTCCCCACCGTTTCCGGCGGCAAGGGCGATCCGGCCAACGTCGTGGGGAACCCGTCCAACTTCTGGTCGATCTCTTCCAAGGCCACTGACAGCCAGAAGAAGGCGGCGCTCGACTACGTCAAGAGCGGAATGTTCACCGACGCCGACACGCAGGCCTTGATCGACTCCGGAGCCGTTCCCGTGACCACAGGCATCGAAAGCAAGCTGGCCGCATCGCCGGACAAGGACTTCCTGAGCTACGTGTACGGCATGGCCAAGAACGCCCCGAGCTTCACCCTCTCGTGGGACCAGGCCCTCAGCCCCGCCCAGGGAGACGCCATGTTGGCGAACCTCGACCAGATCTTCCTGAAGAAGATCAGCCCCGATCAGTTCGTCTCAACCATGAACGCCACGATCGGAAAGTAACCAGTGTCTACCTCAACCGGTTCTTCCCGGCGGGTCCTTGAAAAGGGCCCGTCGGGGTGGCTGGCCGTACCAGCCCTCGTCTTCTTCCTCCTCTTCGCCATCATCCCGCTCTTCGGCGTGCTCTTCCTCAGCTTCACCAAATGGGACGGGCTGGGCGAAATCAAGCTGGACGGCTTGTCGAGCTGGACCACGGTCCTGACTGATCCCGTTACCGGCAATGCGCTGTGGGTCACCGCCAAGATCATGTTCTTCTCGTTCATCGTCCAGGCTCCCATCAGCTTGCTCCTCGGAGTCTTCACGTCCGCATCCCAGAAATACCGCGCGGCCCTCGCCGTCCTCTACTTCGTGCCGCTGCTGCTGTCCTCCGCGGCCGTCGCCATCGCTTACAAGGCCCTTTTGGACCCGAACTTCGGCCTTGGCCCGGGTCTGGGCCTTCCATTCCTGGCCCAGGACTGGCTCGGCAACTCGGATCTGGTGCTGTTCGTCGTCGTCTTCGTGATCGCCTGGCAGTTTGTTCCGTTCCACACGCTCATCTACCAAGGCGGCGTGCGCCAGATCCCGGCGTCGCTGTATGAAGCAGCCCAAATCGACGGCGCCGGGCGCGTCCAGCAGTTCTTCGCCATCACCTTGCCCCAGTTGAAGTACACCATCATCACGTCCTCCACCCTCATGGTGGTCGGCTCGTTGGCCTACTTCGACCTCGTCTTCGTCCTCACCGGCGGAGGCCCCGGCTACTCCACGCGGCTGCTGCCGCTGCACATGTACCTGACCGGCTTCAGGGCCAACGACATGGGAGCGGCGAGCGCCCTGGGCGTCATCCTCGTGGTGATCGGCCTTGCACTTGCCCTCCTCCTGCAAAGACTTGGTGGCAAGAACCGCAGCGCAAGCCAATTGGAAGGTGCCTGATGGCTTCCACAACCCAGATACCCGCACCGCCGGCAAGGCGCACCGCGCAAAGCAACAAGCAAGGCCGCAAGCATGGCCTCGGAGCGAAACGGACCAAGGGGCCCGGCCGGCTCCGTCCCAACCACCTGGGCGGCCTGGGTGGCTGGCTTTGGCTGGCGATCATCATCGTTCCCATCTACTACGTGGTGGTGACCAGCCTGAAGAACCAGGCCGGGTTCTTCACCTCGAACCCGATGATGCCGCCCACCGAGCCGACCCTCGACAACTACAAGCTGGTCCTGGACAACGACTTCGCGATGTACTTCGCCAACAGCCTGATCGTCACAGTGGGCAGCGTCGTACCGGCACTCTTGGTCTCGTTCATGGCCGCCTACGCGATCGTCCGGGGCAAGGGCCGGTTCCTGACGTGGACGAACAACACGTTCCTCCTGGGACTGGCGATCCCCTTGCACGCCACGATCATCCCTATCTATTGGATGATCACCAAAGCCCATCTCTATGACACCTTGTTGGCGTTGATCCTCCCCTCCATCGCGTTCGCCATCCCCATTTCCGTCCTCATCCTGAGCAACTTCATGCGCGATGTTCCCAACGAGTTGTTCGAGTCCATGCGGCTCGACGGATGTTCGGACTGGGCCATGATGTGGCGCCTCGCGCTGCCCATGACGCGGCCCGCCGTAGTGACCGTGGGCATCTACAACGCGCTCGGAGTCTGGAACGGCTTCCTCTTCCCGCTGATCCTGACCCAGAGCCCGTCCACCCGCGTGCTTCCGCTGTCGTTGTGGACCTTCCAAGGCGAATTCAGCGTGAACATCCCCGCCGTGCTGGCTTCCGTTGTGCTCGCCACCCTGCCGCTGCTGGTCATCTATGTGGTGGCCCGCCGCCAGCTGCTCAGCGGGCTGACCGCCGGATTCAGCAAATAGCCAACGCTCTTTTGAAGTTCACGAAAGGAACACAATGACCACCGCAAAGCCCTTACGCGTCGGCATGGTCGGCTACGCGTTCATGGGTGCCGCCCACTCCCACGCCTGGCGGACCGCGCCGCGGTTCTTCGATCTCCCCCTGGACCCCCAGCTCACCGCGCTTTGCGGCCGGAACGACGACGGCGTCCGGGCCGCCGCGGGCAAGCTCGGCTGGGGATCGGTGGAGACTGATTGGCGCCGGCTCCTCGAGCGGGACGACATCGACCTCATCGACATCTGCACCCCGGGCAACACGCACGCCGAGATCGCGATAGCAGCCCTTGAGGCCGGCAAGCACGTGCTCTGCGAGAAGCCCCTGGCCAATTCGGTGGCGGAAGCGGAGCGGATGACCGAAGCCGCCCAGGCCGCAGCGCAACGCGGCGTGTTCTCAATGTGCGGGTTCAGCTACCGACGCACCCCCGCGTTGGCCCTCGCCAAGCGGATGGTCGAGCAGGGCCGTCTGGGAAACATCCGGCACGTGCGGGCCCAGTACCTGCAGGACTGGCTCAGCGACGAAACCGCGCCCATGACCTGGCGGCTGGACAAGTCGAAATCGGGGTCGGGCTCCCTGGGCGACATTGGAGCGCACAGCATCGACGCCGCACAATGGGTCACCGGGCAGCACATCACGGGTGTTTCCGCGCTTCTGGAAACGTTCGTCCACGAGCGGCCGTTGGCCGGTAACCTCGTAGGACTCGGCGGCCATGGCGACGTCGGCGCGGATGCGCCGCGCGGTACGGTCACCGTCGATGACGCCGCCATTTTCACCGCCCGCTTTTCTGGCGACGGGTTCGACGGCGGCGCTGCCTCCGCGGGCGCCGTCGGGGTCTTCGAGGCCACGCGTTTCGCGCTGGGCCGGAAGAATGCCATGCGCCTGGAGGTCAATGGGACGAAGGCCTCCCTCGCGTTCGACTTCGAAGAGATGAACGTCTTGTCCTTCTACGACGCCGCCGAATCCCCCGACGCCGGGTTCCGACGGATCTTCGTCACCGAACCAGGCCACCCGTACGCCGGAAATTGGTGGCCCACGGGGCACGGCCTCGGTTACGAACACGGCTTCACACACCAAGTGGTGGACCTCGTGACCGCGATCGGCGCTGGCGAGCAGCCCTCGCCGTCGTTCGCTGATGCCCTGCAAGTGCAAAAGGTGCTGGCCGCCGTGGAAGGCAGCGCCGCAGAGTCCAGCCGCTGGCAGAAAGTCTAGGAGGGAACCCCGATGACAAGACCCATCACACTATTCACCGGCCAGTGGGCCGATCTGCCCTTCGAAGAGGTCGCCCGGCTCGCGGGTGAGTGGGGCTTCGACGGGCTGGAAATCGCCTGTTGGGGAGACCACCTGGACCCCTACCGCGCCTCCGTGGACGACAGCTATGTCCAGGATCGGCTCGACATCCTTGAGAAGAACGGCCTTCAGGTCTTCGCGATCGCCAACCACCTCACGGGCCAGGCGGTGTGTGACGACCCTATCGATGAGCGCCACCGGGGCATCCTGTCCGATGAAATCTGGGGCAATGGTGATCCCGAAGGGGTACGCCGACGCGCCGCGGAGTCAATGAAGGCGACGGCACGGGCCGCGGCACGCCTCGGCGTCAAGACCGTCACGGGATTCACGGGCTCCTCCATCTGGAAGGCCGTGGCCATGTTCCCGCCTGCCTCGGAGTCGATGATCGAACGTGGCTACCAGGATTTCGCGGACCGCTGGAACCCGATCCTCGACGTGTTCGACGAGGTGGGAGTCCGCTTCGCCTTGGAAGTCCACCCCTCGGAGATCGCCTACGACTTCTGGACCGCAAAGCGCGCCCTGGAAGCTGTCGGCCATCGGGAGAGCTTCGGGCTGAACTTCGATCCGTCCCACTTCATCTGGCAGGACCTGGATCCGGTGATGTTCCTCCAGGATTTCGCACCGAAGATCTTCCATATGCACGTCAAGGAATCCATCCGCCAGCTCAATGGCCGCAATGGCCGGCTCGGATCCCACTTGCCATGGGCGGATCCGCGCCGTGGCTGGGACTTCGTCACAGCAGGCCATGGGGATGTGAAGTGGGAGCCGATCTTCCGCACCCTCAATGCCATCGGCTACGAGGGGCCAACCAGCGTCGAATGGGAAGACGCGGGCATGGACCGGCTCGTCGGAGCGCCGCAATCCTTGGCCATGGTTCGGGAACTCGCCGCTATCGCCCCGCCCGTCGCCGCATTCGACGCAGCATTCTCAAGCCGCTGACCGTTCGCTTTATCCGGCCGTATTTCTAAGCAAAGGAAACCATGACTGACAAGAAGACCGCCCTGGTGGTCCGTGGCGGCTGGGATGGCCATCAGCCATTCGAGGCCACAGAACTCTTTATCCCGTTCCTCAAGGACAATGGCTATGACGTCCGCGTGGAGGAATCCCCCAAGGTATATGCCGATTCGGCATATATGTCCGGGGTGGACTTGATCGTGCAATGCGTGACCATGTCCACGATTGAAAAGGACGAGTTCGAGGGGCTCCGCACCGCCGTCGAAAACGGCACCGGGCTTGCCGGCTGGCACGGTGGCATCGCCGATTCCTACCGGAACAACTCGGATTACCTGCACATGATCGGCGGCCAGTTCGCCTGCCACCCGGGCAAACACCCGGACGAACGCATCGGCGAGCAGTCCGACAACTACGTGCCGTACACGGTGAATATGCTCCCGGGTGCCGCGAGCCATCCCATCACACAGGGCATCGGCGACTTCGAGCTGGTAACCGAGCAGTACTGGGTCCTCTCGGACGACTACATCGACGTCCTCGCCACCACCACCCAGAAGGTCCGCGAATGGGACCAGTGGAACCGGGAAGTCACCTCACCCGCCATCTGGACCAGGCAGTGGGGGAAGGGGCGGATCTTCGTCTGCACCCCGGGACACCGGGTGGAAATCCTCCAGGACAGCAACGTCCGCACGATCATCGAAAGGGGCATGCTTTGGGCAACCCGATAGACACAGCCAAGCCAATTAGAGTAGGAATCATTGGCTGCGGCGCCATCATCGCCCAGTACCTCAAAAACTTCCGCCGGCTGGAGGCCATCGACCTGGTGGCCGTGGCGGATCTCGATCCCGCGCGCGCTCAGGCGGTCGCGGATTCTTACGACGGCGTCCGTGCGGTGACCGTCGACGAACTCCTGGCGGCGGACGACGTCGAGCTCGTCCTGAACCTCACCATTCCGGCCGCGCATGCGCCGATCGCTTTGAGGGCGATCGCCGCCGGCAAGAGTGTGTATGGGGAAAAGCCGCTCGCTGCGACGACCGCCGAGGCACGGCAAGTGCTCGACGCGGCGCGGGAGGCCGGCGTCGTGGTCGGCTGCGCGCCGGATACGGTACTCGGTACCGGGATCCAGACCGCCCGCAAAGCGATCGACGACGGCCTGATCGGTGCGCCGATCTCGGCCACGGCAACCATGGTGACGCCGGGACACGAGCGCTGGCACCCCCATCCGGATTTCTACTACCAACCCGGCGGCGGACCGCTGCTGGACATGGGCCCCTATTACGTGAGTGCCCTGGTCACGTTGCTGGGCCCGGTAGTCTCGGTCATCGGAGCAGCAAGCCACACACGGAACTCACGCACCATCGGTTCGGGCCCGCGCGAGGGCGAGGTGATTCCGGTGACCATAGATTCGCACGTGACCGGAGTCCTGGTCCATGCCTCCGGCGCCCTGTCCACGCTTGTGATGAGCTTTGACGCGGTGAAAACCAAGTCGCCCAACATCGAGATCCACGGTGCGGCAGGGTCCCTTGTGGTTCCTGATCCGAACCACTTCGACGGCGACGTTGAGCTTTTCACCCTCGGCGCCGACTCCTGGCAGACGCTTCCAGTCTCGGCCGGTTACATCGATTCGGGCCGGGGCTTCGGCATCGCCGACCTCGCCGCAACCCCGGCTGGCGTCGAACCACGTGCTGGCGGCCAACTGGCATTCCATGCGCTGGAGGTCATGGAATCTGTGTTGGCATCCGCCCACAGCGGCTCAGCGATGTCGATCGAAAGCACGGTTGCACGGCCGGAACTCGTGGAACTGACCGCCTTGGCTGCCCCGCTCGCGGAGGTTCAGGGAATCAGTTCGTAGGCCTGGCTCAATATTCTCCGGACTGAGGTTGCTGCGGCGCCCCTGAGGGCCCCCGTCCGCCCCAGTCCGGAGACCGCCAGCTTTCCTTCCGGGATCAGCCCGGGCGCGTGGTGGTCCAAGCTCCGGCGCAGTGCGGGAACGATCCATTCCTCCAGTACGGCGAAATGACCGCCGAGCACGACGGCGGAAATGTTCGCCACCCGCGCCGTGGAGGCAACCGCGATTCCAAGGTAGTACCCGGCCTGTTCCACCGCTGACACGGCGCACTCATCGCCGTCGGCAAGGCGGCTGAGCAAGTGGTCCATTTGCTCAGAGCTCGAATCCCGGTCTATTCCCACAGCGGAATATAAGGCCTCTTGGCCCGCGAACGTCTCAAGGCAACCGTGGCCCCCGCAGGCGCACAACGGGCCGTCCGGATGCACCACCACATGGCCGATCTCACCGGCATGGCCTTGCGGGCCGGCGAACAGCTGGGAATCGATGACCAGCCCGCCACCAACACCCACTTCGCCGGAGATGTACAGGAAATCCCGGAACCACTCGCTTTTGCCGTGGTCCGCGCCGTGGCCAAACCAGAGTTCCGCGAGCGCTGCGCTATTGGCCTCGTTCGAAAGGGACACTCCGAAGGGGGCTTCAGGCAGGAGCTTGGGCAGCTCTTCGGAGAGCTCGACGTCGGCCCAGCCCAGGTTTGGCGCGGCCAGCACCCGGTTGTGTTCCGTATCCACCAACCCAGGCACGGTCAGTTCCCCACCAAGAAGTTCGACGCCGTCGGCCGCCGCCTTTGTTGCCGCCCGCTGCGCCATGGCGACGAGGAGCGGCAGGATGTCGGAGGGTAGGCTTCCACGGTTGTGCCGTTCAATGCTTTCGTGGACGGTCAGTTCCCCCGCGAAGTCCAAGACTCCCACCGCGAGGTAGTCCACATTGATTTCTGCGGCCAAGGCACCGCGGGCCGGATTGAGGACAAGGCCCGTTCCGGGCCGTCCGCGTTCGCCGTCGCGGGTGACACTTGTTTCCCGCACCAGGCCGGATTCGAGCAAGTCGGTGACGATGCTTGAAACGGAAGCTTTCGTCAGACCGCTTTCCGCGGCAAGCTGGGCGCGCGTGGCCCCGCCGTTCGTCTGGATCCCTGCGAGGACGAGAGCCAGATTCTGCCTGCGGACATCGCCCACTCTTCCGGGCGACGGCGTGGCGGACATGGTTCCTCCGGGATCCTGTTTGGCTAGGTGATCTCCATCATCATTCAGGGATCCGCGGTTCCGGTCCATTTGGACCGTGCCGCGCGGCCTAGTGGGTGATCCCGTGCCGCCGAGGGCTCCCGCCCCTAGTCCGCCGGGTACCTGATTCCCGCTTGGCTGCGTGCTTCATCCAGCAGGGACATGGTGGTCAAGGTATCTGCCAACGGCATCGTGGGGCTCTCGAGAAGGCCCTGCTGCAGGCAGCGGATCACTTCGCGCAACTGGTATGTGTAGCTACGGCCGGCCAGGATGAATTTCTCCACCCGCTGCTCGCCGGAGCTGGAGGTAATGGTCAGTTCGGTCGGATTAAACAGCGGGGCGTTGCATCGGAGCATCCCCTTCGTGCCGCATACGGTGGCCGTTTGCGGGGTCGCCGCAGTCAACGAGGTCATGGCCTGGACCTGGGCCCCGGAAGGGTAGGACAACGTCAATGCTGTCTCGGAATCCACTCCGCCATCGGCGACATGGGCCGTGGCCGTGATCGACTGGGGACGCCCGAGGCTAATCAGCGCCCAGGTCAGTGGATACACACCCACATCCATCAAGGCGCCTCCCCCGTCTTCGCGCTTCCACAGCCGCGATTCGGGATGGTACGGCGCCGGAAATCCGAGGTCTGCCTGCACCCACCGGATTTCGCCGAGTTCACCGGATGCGATGATTTCCGCCGCCCGTTGCACGCTGGGCAGGAACCGGGTCCACACTGCCTCCATCAGGAACAGGCTTTTCTCCCGGGCCAGGCTGACCAGATCTTCTGCTTCACGGGCGTTGATGGTCAACGGTTTCTCGCACAACACGTGCTTCCCGGCTTCGAGGGCAGCCTTCGCCACGGAGTAGTGGCTCGCGTGCGGAGTTGCCACATACACAACGTCTACCGCGGGGTCCCGGAGCAGACGCTGGTAACCCGGAAGCCCGTCGTCGTCACCGTAGGCGCTCTGGAAGCCGTGCTCGGCGGCGAACGCCTCCGCGTTTTGCTGGGTCCGGGAACTCACGGACTGCAAAACGGCGTCGGGCAGCAGCGCGAGGTCGCTGACGACGGTGGAGGCGATCCGTCCGGTGGAAATGACTCCCCACCGGACGGCATCGCCCAATGCAGGCACCGGATCCTGGTTCATCGAATCGAGAAGCGGTGTCCTGGCAAGCAGCGCTTCAGTCGCCGGTATCATCGCGGGCACTGACCTTCCTATAGTTCTGGCCGATCGAAGCCCGGAAATCCGGCTCGGGTGTGGCGTCCAGGGCGACGGGCCAGTCCGGGCGGAACCCGGCGAGCGCCCACGCAGCCTGCACTGCTGCGCCGCGGGCAACATATTCGCCCGGGCTCGGAACCACGACAGGCAGGTCGAACACCTGGGCCGCGATCCGTTGGACAGCGGGATTCTGCACGGCGCCGCCGATCAGCAGCAATCGCTCCGCGCGGCCGCCCTGGGCACGCAGCGCGTCCAGACCTCCGGCGAGTCCACACAGCATGCCTTCGATGGCCGCCCGGGCGATATTCGATCGGGTGGTGGAGGCGATGCTGAGCCCATGGATGCTGGCTTTCGCGTGCGGCAGATTGGGGGTTCGTTCCCCTTCGAAATACGGCACCAGCACCACACCTCCCGCACCAGGTTCGGCTTCCAAGGCGAGCCGGGAAAGCCCGTCGAAGTCGACGTCGAGCACTGCGGCAACTGAGCTGAGCACACGGGCGGCGTTCAGCGTCACTGCGATGGGCAAGTACTCCCCGCTCGCATCCGCGAATCCCGCCACGGTCCCGCTCGCATCATGTCCCGGTGAGGAGTCGACGGCAAACACCGTACCGCTGGTGCCCACCGACACGACGACGTCGCCGGGTTTGGCTCCGAGTCCCAGCGCCGCGGCGGCGTTGTCCCCCGCCCCGACACCGAGCAGGATTCCGCCACCCAGCGCCTCGCTTGCGCCGGTGCCGCCGAAACACGCCGGGTGCACGCGGCCTGCGGTTTCGCCCGGACCCAGCACCCGGGGAAGAACGACGACGCCGGGCGCCGCCGTCGCTGACCCGCCCGAGGCTTCCCGGGCGTCCTGGCCGAACGCCAATTTGAACAAGTCCAGAGCGTAGCGTCCGGTCAGTGGGCTCCAGTAGCCGGTGCCGCTAGCATCCGAGCGGTCACTGGTGAGCTCGTCCAAGTCCGGCCCCAAGGGGCTGGAGCCCGCCGGGCCGTAACCGCGGAGACGCCACGTGAGCCAGTCGTGAGGGAGCGCGACGGCGGCCACCCTCGCCATGCTTTCGGGTTCATGGTCCCTGATCCAGCGGATCTTCGTGATCGTGAACGAAGCCACTGGCACCAGCCCGGTCCGCCGGGCGAAGTCCTCCGCCCCTACCTCTGCGGTGAGGTCTTCCGCAGAGCCGGCCGAGCGCGTGTCGTTCCACAGCAAGGCTGGCCGCACCACATTGCCGTCGCGGTCCAGCAGCACCATCCCGTGCTGCTGGCCCCCTACGGACAGTGCCTTGACATCGGCGAGGCCGCCGGCGTCGTCGAACGCTGCGGACAGAGCCCGCCACCACTCGTCCGGATGGACTTCCGTTCCCTCCGGGTGGCTCGCCCGGCCCGCACGGACCAGCGCACCGCTTTCCGCATCGAGGACCACCACTTTGCAGCTTTGAGTAGAGGAATCGACCCCGGCAACCAGGTTCAAGGATGCAGCGGCCACGGGATCAGCGCGCTCCGAGGAGGTGCTCGATGAAGAGCTGCTGGAGCTTCACGAAGCCGAAGCCCTTGCCGCCGAAGTAGGCATCGGCGTCGAAGTCCTCATAGGCGGACTTGTCCGCACGCAACTGCTCGTAGCCTTCGCCCGGGTTCAGGGTGGGCTCGTTGATTTCAGCCACGCGGGACGCCTGGAGGGCTTCCTGGACCTCGGGGTCGGCACGGAATGCCTTGGCTCGCTCCTTGAGCAGCAAGTAGGTCTGCATGTTCGCGGCCGCAGAGTCCCACACGCCGTCGATGTCCTCGGTGCGGCTGGGCTTGTAGTCGAAGTGGCGCGGGCCCTGGTAGGACGGGCCGCCGTCGGGACCGCCGTTTTCGAGTAGGTCCACCAAGGAGAAGGCGTTCTGCAGGTCACCGTGGCCGAACACCAGGTCCTGGTCGAACTTGATGCTGCGCTGGCCGTTGAGGTCGATGTGGAAGAGCTTGCCCTGGTACAGGGCCTGGGCGATGCCGTGCGTGAAGTTCAAGCCCGCCATCTGCTCGTGGCCGGTTTCGGGGTTGATTCCCACGAGCTCCGGACGTTCCAGGGTTTCGATGAACGCCAGTGCGTGGCCCAAGGTGGGGAGCAGGATGTCGCCGCGCGGTTCGTTCGGCTTCGGTTCGATCGCGAAGCGGATGTTGTAGCCCTTGTCCGTGACGTAGTCGCCCAACAGGTTGACGGCCTCGCGATAGCGCTCCAGCGCGCCGCGGATGTCCTTGGCGGCGTCGTATTCGCTGCCTTCACGGCCGCCCCACATGACGAAGGTTTCGGCGCCAAGTTCAGCAGCGAGATCGATGTTGTCCAGCACCTTGCGCAAGGCGAAGCGGCGGACGCCGCGGTCATTGCTCGTAAAACCGCCGTCCTTGAAGACGGGGTGGCTGAACAGGTTGGTGGTGACCATGGGGACGATCATCCCTGTGGCCTTGAGCGCTCCCTGCAACCGGTCGATTTCGCGCTGGCGATCGGCAGCCGAGCAACCGAAGGGGAACAGGTCGTTGTCGTGGAAAGTGATCCCGTAGGCGCCAAGATCGCTGAGCCGATTGATGGCTTCCACGGTGTCCAGGGGAGGGCGGGTGGCTGAACCGAATTGGTCCTGCGCCTCCCATCCCACGGTCCAAAGGCCGAACGAGAACTTGTCTTCACGGGTGGGCTGAATCGTCATTGAGTGCTCCGGGTAGTCGATGTGGAGTTTGTTTCGCTATCCAACATATTACGAATCTCTGTGATGTCAACCACTTGGAGTAAACAAGACCTTTCATCCAGCTAACGAATTGTTCGCAAAAGACCTAGCGTGGCGACTAACGAGCCGTTATGTTGTTGTGGACATCAAATAAGGCCGCAGGGCCCTCTAACGAAGGATTCAACCGTGACTGATCAGCTGGTGGCGGAACGCAACTGGGCAGGAAACTACAGTTATCAGGCACCGCAGCTTGCCCATCCCGCCAGCGTGGAGGAACTCCAGCGGCTCGTGGCAGGCGCCATGAAGGTCCGCGCACTCGGATCCCGCCATTCCTTCAACTCCATCGCGGACACGGCCGGCACCCTCGTGGTGCTGGACCGGCTGGATCCTGGCATCAGTGTGGATGCGGCCAACATGACCGTCACGGTGAGCGGTGGCACCCGTTACGGGACGCTCGCGGCGGAACTCCAGCGCCAGGGTTTCGCCCTTCACAACCTCGCGTCGCTCCCCCACATTTCGGTGGCAGGAGCTGTCGCCACTGCCACTCACGGCTCCGGGGACGCCAACGGCAACCTGGCCACTGCCGTCGCGGGCCTTGAACTGGTCACGGCGGACGGCAGTATTCTCAGCGTGCGCCGCGGCGACGAGGATTTCGAGGGCATGGTGGTGGGGCTCGGCGCGCTCGGCATTGTCACCAAACTGACCTTGGACATCCAGCCAAGCTTCGACGTCGCCCAGAGCGTCTTCGAAAACCTCAAGTGGGATCTCGTCCTGGAAAACTTCCACCGGATAACTTCCTCTGCCTATAGCGTCAGCCTCTTCACCGATTGGAGCGGAGAGACAGTGGGCCAAGCGTGGCTCAAGAGGCGCAGCGTCGATCCCGCGCCGGAATCGCCGGATTTCTTCGGTGGCACCCCGGCAACGGAGGCCCGGCACCCCCTTCCCGGAGTGTCTGGCAGTAATTGCACGCAGCAGCTCGGCATGGCCGGACCGTGGTCCGACCGGCTGGCCCATTTCAGGATGGAATTCACTCCGAGCCAAGGCGACGAGCTGCAGAGCGAGTACCTCATCCCCCGTGAACACGCCGTGGACGCCCTCCGCACCATGCGCAGGCTCTCCGAGGTCGTGACTCCGTTGCTGTTGATTGGCGAAATCCGCACGGTGGCTGCCGACCAGCTCTGGCTGAGCGCCAACTACGGCCGCGACGGAATCGGCTTGCACTTCACTTGGCGCCAGAACCAGCCGGCGGTCGAAGCCATCCTGCCGCTGCTTGAGGCGGAACTGGCTCCGTTCGCGGCGAGGCCGCACTGGGGCAAGCTGTTCGACGCCGGTGCTGCCGCCGTCGCGCCTTTGTACCCTCGCTTTGGCGACTTCATCGCCTTGGCTGAGCGCCTGGATCCTTCCGGAAAGTTCCGCAACGACTTCCTGGACCGAACGGTGTTTGGGAGCTGATATTGTCGCGATGATGCCCTCCCCCACCCCACATCCCGTCACCGCCAGCGAGCCCGATCCTTCGCGGCGAAACAACCTGGCCCTGCTGACCTCCCTTGTCCATCACAACGGTGTACTCAGCCGTGCCCAGCTGACCAAACGCACGGGCTTGAACCGGTCCACCGTAGGGACGCTGATAGGGCAACTCGTGAACTTGGAAGTGGTGTACGAGACGGCGCCCTCCGGTGAAGCCCAGGTGGGCAGGCCCAGCCCGATCGTCCATCCGCGGCCATCCATAGCCGCCCTGGCGGTCAACCCGGAGATCGATGCTGTGACCATCGGTCTTGTCGGGCTCGGGGGGAAGGTCCAGAAAAAGATCCGTTTCGACACCGAGCGGATCCCGACGGCCAAAGAGGCCGTGAATATCGCCGCCGCAGTGATCGCGGGAATGCGGTCCGAGCTCGACACTTCGTACCGGGTCATGGGTGTGGGCATCGCGGTGCCCGGGCTCGTCAACCGCGACGACGGCGTAGTCCGGCACGCCCCGCACCTGGGCTGGCGCGATGAACCCATCGCCCGAATGCTCGGCGAAGCCACCGGATACCCCTGCCACGCGGCCAACGACGCATCGCTCGGCGCTGAGGGCGAACTCCTCTTCGGCGCCGGTGCGGGCCAGAAGAACTTGATCTTCCTCAACGGCGGCGCCAGCGGCATCGGCGGCGGAATCATCGCTGACGGGGAATTGCTTCGCGGAGCATCCGGCTACGCCGGGGAACTTGGACACACGTTTGTCCGCTCGTCCGGCAAACCTTGCCACTGCGGTGCCGCGGGCTGCCTTGAAACCGAAGTCTCCCAGTCACCCCTTTTTGAATTGGCCGGGATCGGCGGCGGCGATGCGGGCCAACTCGAGCAGGCGCTCCGCGCGAGCAGCAGCGATGCCGTGGCCGCCGAAGTGGCACGCCAGCTTGAATATCTTGGCGTCGCCTTGCGGAATGCGGTGAACATTTTCAATCCGGAAGCGATCGTCCTGGATGGCTTCCTCGGCGTCTTGCACGCCCTGTCTCCCGGGACGTTGGACAGCTCGCTCCACTCGCAGGCGATGGACGGCCCGGCAGGCCAGGTGACGATCTACCGGGCTGCCCTCGGCTCGGATCTGATGATGATCGGAGCCGCGGAACTCGCCTTCGCGCAGTTCCTCGCGGACCCTGCCGGCACCTTCTCCGCTCGCACTTCTTAATCTCCCCCTCCCAGTCAGGTCAACCATGCCGAATCAGGCCCGCCCGCTCAACCAGACGCCCTCCCTTCATAGGGAACCGCGTCACCGTGCGCCAGCGCCCATGGGCGAACACTTCGAACTCACGGCCAACATCGGTAGCCGCAGCCAGCGCGTCGTCGTGACGGAAGTCGCCGCGAGCCTACGGGAGCTCGACGTCGACGGCGTAGCGCTGGTTCAGGACTATCCGGTCGATGCCCAACCGCCATGGTGCGCGGGCTGGGTCCTGGTCCCGTGGCCCAACCGGGTGGCTGGCGGCACGTGGAGCTACGACGGCGTCGCCCAGCAACTGAACATCACCGAACCGGGCAACGGCAACGCCTTGCACGGATTGCTGACGCACACTCCGTACAGCGTCAGTGCCCGGACCGCTGACAGCATCACGCTCGACGCCGGCATCTCGCCGCAGTCGGGGTACCCCTTCGAGTTGTCGACGTCGGTCCGCTATCAACTCCTGGAGGACGGGCTGCTTGTCACGCACCGACTGGAAAACACGGGCCACCGGTCCGCGCCCGTCGCGCTCGGTGCACATCCTTTCCTCCGCCTGGGGAGCGTGCCGACGGAAGAACTCACGCTCTACATCAACGCCGATACCCACATTGAAGTGAATGAACGCCTGAACCCCAGCGGAATCACCACGGACGTCAGCGGAACCAGGAACGACTTCCGTACCGGGCAGCTGGTGGGCGCCGTTGACCTCGACGATGCCTGGGGCAATGTCCGCCGCGAGGACGACGGAAGCTCATTGCACTATCTCGAAGCGCCCGACGGCAGCCAAGTCCAGATGTTCATGGACTCCTCCTTCGGCTACGTCCAAGCGTTTACCACCACGGAGTTCGCAGCCGACGGCGGCATCGTGACCGCCGTCGCGGTTGAACCGATGACGGCCCCCGCCGACGCCTTCAACAGTGGCGAAGGCCTGCGTTGGCTGGAACCCGAGGAGGTCTGGGAAGCCAGTTGGGGCATCCGGTACCTGCCTCGTGGACCGCGACCTGACCCTCAAGCCGACTTCAACCCGAGCTGACACCGGCGCGTCCCTGCCGGGTGCCGTCGTCGTCGAAATCGCCGGAACAGTCCTGCTCGCCGGAACGTTCGGGCGAGCCGGCACCGTTCCAGCGACGTCGGCACTGAAGTGGCTGGCCTACTTCCCTGTCGGCCATCCCGTGTACGACTCAGCCAGGTACGCCCGCGCGTGCCGGGAAGAAACCACGGAGTGGAGCTCGCCGAGCTGGCGGGCCCGGCCGAAGTCGTCCGACCCGGGGACGGTGTGCAGCATGGACGTCATCCAATAGGAGAAATGCTGGGCCTTCCAAACCCGCTCGAGAGCGCGGTCGCTGTAGGACTCGAGAAGCGCGTTGGAACCGTTCGAGTAGAAGGACTCGAGGCCTTCGGAGAGCACCTTGACGTCATGGAGGGCCAAATTGAGGCCCTTGGCGCCCGTCGGCGGGACGGTGTGGGCGGCGTCACCGGCGAGGAACAGGTTCCCGTGGCGCATGGGCGTGTGGACGAAGCTGCGGAACGGCAGGACCATCTTCTCGAGGACCGGCCCCTCCTTGAGCTCAAAGCCGTTCCCGTTGACGCGTTTGCGGAATTCGGACCAGATACGCTCGTCGTCCCAGTCGGCCACGTTTTCCTTGGGGTCGCACTGGAAGTACATGCGCTGCACGCTCTCCGTGCGCTGGCTGATCAGGGCGAAGCCGTTCTCGGAGTTGGCGTAGATCAGTTCGTCTGAACTGCGCGGCGCCTGAGCGAGGATGCCGAACCACGCGAAGGGGTATTCGTGAAAGTACCACTTGCGGTTGGCCTCGGGGATCTGGAAGCGGCAGTGGCTGCGGGAACCATCGGCGCCCACCAGGAAGTCCGCCTGGATTTCGAATTTCTGGCCCTCGGCATCGGTGAACCAGACCTTCGGTTTGCCGTCGAGGTCGTGGATGGTGGTATCCGTGACGCTGTACCGGACGTCGCCGCCGTCGTCCTTGCGCCGTGCGGCGAGGTCGAGGAAGACGTCAGTTTGCGGGTAGAGCCACACCGATTCCCCCACGAGCTCTTTGAAGTCGATCCTGTGGCTTTCGCCGTTGAAGCGCAGTTCGATCCCATCATGCCTGTCGCCGTCGCGCAGCACCCGGTCCGAAACCCCGCTTTCCACGAGCAGGTTCACGGAGCCGTGTTCGAGGATGCCCGCACGGACTGTTTCGGCGATCTGCTGATGGCTGCGGACCTCGACGACCGTGGATTCGATCCCCGATGTGGCCAGCAGATGGGAAAGCATGAGGCCGGCCGGGCCCGCGCCCATGATGGCCACTTGGGTGGTGATGATCTTGCGTGCCAAAGTGTTCCTCGCTTCATTGCGGAACCGCGCCTGAAGGGCTGCGGAGGTTCTGCTGATCAGTGTGACCCGCACTGCAGGTTCGGCGTTATATGAATTCCGTTGAACGGAAACGCTTAGGCGTTTCGCTGCTCCCCGAGCTGGCGAGCGATGCCGCGGGCCGCCGTCTGCAGCGCCGGCACCAGGGCCTGCAGGCGCATTTCAGCGAGGGGAACCACGACGCCGAGTGCGGCTATCGTGCGCCGCTTGCCGTCCGTGACCGGCACCGCGATGCCCCATGTGTCCGGATCCACCACGCCCGCGAGCTGCGCGTACCCTTGCTGGGCGGTTTCGGCCAAAAGGTGACGGACGACGTCGGCCGTCACCTTTCCGGCTGGGTCGCTGAACTGTTTGAGGTACTCGGCCTGCAGTTCCCGTGGTTGGCTAGCCATCAGCGCCAACCCGGCCGAGGAGATGTGAACCGGCATACGGCCGGCAACGCGGGCGCGGTTGGCCACGGATCCTCGGCGGGACAGCCGCTCGACGAACAACGCCTCCCAGCCGTCGAGCACGGCAAGGTTCACGTTCTGATTCAGGACCTGCTGGATGTCCTCCATGAACGGGAGTGCCGCTTGTCGGAGGGCCAAGGTAGGTGAATTCCGATTGACCAGCTCCCACAACCGCAGGCCCAGGCGGACATTTCCGCCGGCGGCCAGTTCGAGGAGCCCGTGGTCGGCGAGCTGCCGGACCAGGCGATGGGCGCTGGTGAGCGGCAAGCCAGCGGTCTCAGCGAGTTCGGAAAGCCGCAGGGAAGTAGAGCCTTCGGGAAAAGCTTCAATGATCCGGACGATGCGGTCCACCACGGAATCACCGGATGCCGAGTTGGCCACGGAGCGTTTCCCACCTTCCTACGGATTCCATTGAATGGTGGGTTCAAGCTTACTGCGGTTCAGCGGGATCCGCCGTGGCGTCCTTGAGTTCCCTCCGCGAGATCTCCAAGCCGATCGCGTCGTAGTGCGCAAGCACTACCGGAGAGGCAGACGTCCCGGGCTGGTCCAGCAGCCCAAAGGCGAAATCACTGGCGGCAAGAAGTTCTTCATCGGAGCACTTGTCCAGCGGTTGGAATCCCGCCGCATCGATCGAGGCTCCGAATTCGCCCGTGATCTCGAACGATTTCGATCCCGTTGCGGCCTCGAGCGGGAGGCTGGCAGGCTTGTCCGTAAATTCCAGGGAAACTCCGGATCCGCTGACGAGGCCCACTTCCGTGGTTCCGCCGTCGATCGCATTGAGGTCGTTGCGGAGTCCCGCTAGGGCCTGTGATTCGACAATTGCGGCGTGGGAAAAGCCCACTCTGATGTGGGAGGTGACGCCCATTCGCCGAATCCGGCGAACGATGTGAACGAGTGCGGGCCTCGAATCTTGATTCAGGCTCCCCCGCACGTCGATTTCGACGGCGTCGGTGGAAACATCGAATTTTACGAGGGCGTGCAATCTGCGGTCCATAGGTACTCCAAAAGAGGTGTCTATGGCCGACGGCTCAACCTTGAGAAGCGTATCCCGTGGAATCCTCGTTGTACACCCGCCGCGTTGAGCGATCAGAGGGCTGGAGTCATCCCGCCCGGCTGCGGCCCGGCTCCTGGGCCGGCTCTTCGAAATGGGTCAGGGTGCCCGCTGCGTCAACGGAATCCACCAACGACTTGGCGATATCGCGCAATTTCACGTTGCGATTGCTAGAGGCCTCCGTCAATATCCGGACAGCGTCCTCCTGGCTGCAGCGGCTCTGTGCCATGACAACTCCCACGGCAATGTCAATAATGGTGCGGGACTCCATTGCCGCCCGGAGATTGTTGGCGCTGTCCTTATGAACAGCGAACCTGACGGCAAGACGCAAGGCCTGCGATACCTCGCGGGTGTAACCCCGGGCCCGATCCGCAGCCCTTTCGTTGAACTTGTATGGAGCATCGGAGTACAGATTGAGGGCAGCCTTGGCCTCGCCCTCAAGGTTGAAAGGCAAGGAGAGCACTGATCTCAGGCCGTACGATGCAACGGCGGTCGCGTAGTCGGGGCCCCAGCGGTTCTCTTCCAGGAGATCCGGAACGTAGACTTCCCGCTCGTCCTTGGCAGCCGTGAGGCATGGTCCTTGGGCCAAGGAATACTGGATCTCGTCCACTTCGCGGGCCACATCACTGCTCCACCCAATCGTGAGTGCCTTCCGCTCGCGTAGCAGCGTGATCCCACAGAGCGCATCATCGCCGTCGCCCGCCATTTGGTGGGCAGAAAACCGTGCCAGTTCGTTGAGGAACTCCTCAAAATCGGCACTTTCCAGGATCAGGTTCTGGATTTGGTCATTGGTGGTCGGGGCGGAATCTGCAGGGAGCATGGCGCGTTCTCCAAGTGAATATGCTGACGGGGGCATGTGGAAATCATAAGTCCCTCTACCTAAGGTCCCACACGGTCGGCAATTGGGAAACGCCTAGCCCGAAGTGAGTTCCCGGACCCGGGACCATGCCGCGGGCGCCAATACCACCGCGACGCCGACGGCGGCCCCGATCACCGTCTCCACAATGCGGTCCCGCAGCAAGAGCCCGGGCGGGACGTTGGCAACTAGCAGGGTAGAAATGAGCGCGAGCGGTGTGACGAATATCTGTGCCACGAGATATTGGCGCGCAATGAAGAGCTCTGCTCCGAACTGGCATACGGCAATCACCAGCACCATCTGCCATGGCGCCGGGCCGAGCCAGAGGATTCCGGCCAATACCAGCAAGCCGAGCAATGTCCCCACGATCCTCTGGATTCCCCGTTGCACCCGATGCCGGGTACTGCGCCCCACCAAGGGAACCACTGCCGCGACCATGGCCCAATAGCCGTGTCCGAACCCGAGCCATTGCCCAGCCAAGGTAGCAAGCGTTCCGGCCAGCCCGGCAGCCACGAAGTAGCCCAAGCCTTCCAGCCAGGCTGCCCGGATTTCCTGAGGAAGCAACCGGTCCGCCGCCGGCCGCTTCCAGGGTGTCCGGTGGCTCGGGACCACCCGCGCCGACATTCCGATCAGCAACGCCAACACAGCGGTCAAAACGGCGGCCAACATCCCTTCCCAGAGCGGGGGCTGCTGAGGCACAGAGGCGATCGCAGCGAAAGCGAAAATATGGAAGAGCGAACCTGCCGGGCGAAGCCTCCAAAGCGCAGTAACCACGGAGCAAAATGCGGCAACCAACGTGGTGCCAAGCGTGAGGATCCACACGTAAGCGCCCGAGCCCTGTCCAACCCTCGCGGTCAGGGTAGCGAGCAGGATTATGCCCAGGAGCAGCGAACCGGCCCGGAGTTGGCTTCGAAAACGGTGGCGGTGGGGCTCGTTGCGGCCATAGATATTCGTGAACGCGGCAAAGCTGGCGAAAACCACAAGGTCCAGCCGTCCGAACAGTACGAGGGTGATCAATGGCAGGAAGACGCCCACTGCGCAGCGCACAGCCGGGTGATGGTCCTTATTCCCGGGACCGATCCTGAACATCTCTGCCAGGGGGTTCAATGGATTGCCTGCCTCTGCTTGCTTCTCTTGAGCGCTGTAGTGCTCAACTAATACTGCCCGACTATTACTGCCCGACGGCGGCACTGGCATCCGCTGCGAGCTTACGCCGGACGGCTCCAGGCAGCCCGGTCAGCTTCCGTTGAATGGTATGTCCTGGGCATCAGCATTCGACGACGTTGACGGCAACGCCAACAGCCATTGTCGGTTCCTAACTAGATATGTGGTCGGGTTGGGGGCGAGTGAGCGAGTTCCTCCGCGTGCTGCTCCTTCGTCGCTTTGACGCACGCTTCCGGAACCCACTCACCCGCCTTTAGCCGTCACCAGAGCGCCCGGTGAACGTTTTGCGCTCCAAAGGAGGTTAGCAGCGGCCCCTTCGGGACCGACATCCGGCAGCGGGCGTCTTCGCGACCGAGCCCGCAGAAGATGCCGGTCCCGACGGGCATGCCGGGTCCGGAGACGGTCAGCTAAGCGCTGCGACGCCTGGGTAGAGCGGGTGCGCGGCGGCGAGTGCCTCCACGCGGTGACGCAGGCCGGAGAGGTCCGCGTCGGCGTCGGCGATCAGTGCCTCGGCGATGATGTCCGCAACTTCACGGAACGCCGCTGCACCGAAACCGCGGGTGGC
>NZ_JBFRHB010000023.1:0-83596 GCF_052115645.1 Arthrobacter sp. 2MCAF14
ACACGCCGCCGGGCCGCTACGCTCCCGGCGACAAGCTCCTCGCGTTCCTCGAAGCCCTCTGATTATGCCGATAAGAATCCCAGACAAGCCCGCCAAATCAGGCCACAACAGCAAACGTCGGCATAATCCGGACATCGGCATAATGCAGCCACCACCACCACGTCATCCACAAAGAACACTGGACCATCACCCTGGAAACCGGCACGGCATGGTTCAAACCACCACCCCACGTCGACCCCCGCCAAACACCCCGACGCAACCACCACTTCAGACCCACCCGGACATAAACTGACCCGACAGGAAACGTGCCTGAACACGACAGGATGAGCCCACCACTTAAGCGGGCGTCCCGCCGTCGACGTCTGCCATCGCCTGTTCGCGGACGGCCGCCATCCTTTGGACGACGGTGACGGCCGTAGCGGCGGCGAGCATGACAAGGGTCACCAGCAAGACGACGGGAGGCAACCCGAGCCCGGTCAGGCCGGTGACGAGGAGCACAGAAATGAGCCGTTCCGCGCGCTCGGCGATGCCCACATTGGCATAGAAGCCTAATGATTCAGCCTTGGCGCGGGCGTACGAAACCACCATCCCGAGCACCAGGCAGGCCAGGGAAGCGACAGCGATCGCACTGTTCTCCCCGCCCGTGAAGAACCAGATTGCGACGCCGGCGAAAATGGCGCCGTCTGCCAGCCGGTCCAGCGTGGAGTCGAGGAAGTTTCCCCAGGGGCCGCTGCGTCCCTGTTCCCTCGCCATGATGCCGTCCACGACGTCGGACAGCGCGAAAACGGCGATCAGCAGCGAACCCCACCAGAGCTGGCCCAGGGGGTAGAGAATCAGGGCGCCGAGAACTACGCCGGCGGTCCCGACGACGGTGACGGCGTCGGGCGAGACCCCAACCCTGAGCAGGAACCGGGCAAGGGGCGAGAACAGCCCGGTGAAAAACCCGCGGGCGTGCCGATTAAGCATCCGTCTCCCCGGAGAGATCCGACTCTTCAGGCCAGGCGTCGGCCACTTGCTGGCGGACCTCGTCAAGGGTCTGCGTGATGGCCTTCGTCTGGGCGATGATCGGGAAGAAGTTCCCGTCCCCACCCCAGCGAGGAACCACGTGCTGATGCAGGTGTGCGGCGATTCCCGCCCCGCCTGCCACGCCTTGGTTCATGCCCAGGTTGAAGCCGCTCGGGTTGGCCACCTTTCGCAGCACCCGCATAGCGGTCTGCGTGAGCTCCGCCATTTCCGCCGTTTCCTGCACTGTGATGTCGGTGTAGTCCGGAACGTGCCGGTAAGGACACACCAGCAAATGACCGGGGTTGTAAGGGAACAAATTGAGCACCACGTAGCACGTCTTGCCGCGCCGCACGATGAGGGATTCCTCGTCCGTGCGGCTTGGAGCTACGCAGAACGGGCAGTCGTCCTGGTTTTTGAACTGGTTCTGCCCGCCCTTGATGTAGGCCAGGCGGTGCGGAGTCCACAGGCGCTGGAAGGCATCAGGAACACCTGCCAGGCCGAAGTCGTCAGTCACTTCGGCATCGCCCGGATACTCAGCTGTCACGCCCGTGTTCTCCTGCACTGTTTCCTGCCCCCGCGGTGTCCGACTCGTCAGCTCTCGCGGTTCTTGACGGCGTCCACAATTCTTCGGACGGCCTCGGCAACGGGCACACCGTTGTCCTGGCTGCCGTCACGGAAGCGGAATGACACCGCACCGGCCTCTGCGTCCTCTCCGCCGGCAATGAGGACGAAGGGAATCTTGTCCTTGCTCGCAGTGCGGATCTTCTTCGGGAAACGGTCCGAGGAAATGTCCACCTCGGCACGGATGCCCGCGGCCTTGAGCTGGCCGACGACGTCGAACATGTAGTCGTTGAACGCCTCCGCCACGGGAATGCCGACCACCTGCACGGGCGAGAGCCAAGCGGGGAAAGCTCCCGCGTAGTGTTCGGTCAGTACGCCCATGAAACGCTCGACCGAGCCGAACAAGGCACGGTGGATCATGACCGGACGCTGGCGGGTACCGTCGGCAGCCTGGAACTCCAGCTCGAACCGCTCAGGCAAGTTGAAGTCCAGCTGGATGGTGGACATCTGCCAGGTGCGGCCCAAAGCATCCTTCGCCTGCACGGAGATCTTGGGACCGTAGAACGCGGCTCCACCCGGATCCGGGACCAGCTCCAGCCCCGAGGCCTCGGCTACTTCGGCCAAGGTCCGGGTGGCTTCCTCCCATGCGGCGTCATCTCCAACGAACTTGTCTTCGTTCTTGGTGGACAGTTCAAGGTAGAAGTCGTCCAGTCCGTAGTCTTTGAGCAGGCCAAGGACGAAGTTCAAGGTTGTGGTGAGCTCGTCCTTCATCTGCTCGCGGGTGCAGTAGATGTGGGCGTCGTCCTGTGTCATGCCGCGCACGCGGGTCAGGCCATGGACAACACCGGACTTCTCGTAGCGGTATACAGAGCCGAATTCGAAGAGCCGAAGGGGAAGTTCCCGGTAGGAGCGGCCGCGTGACCGGAAGATCAGGTTGTGCATGGGGCAGTTCATCGGCTTCAGGTAGTAGTCCTGGCCGGGCTTGCGTACGGTGCCGTCGTCGTTCAGTTCCGCGTCGATGTGCATCGCCGGGAACATGCCTTCCTTGTACCAGTCAAGGTGGCCGGAGACTTCGTAGAGGTGTCCCTTGGTGATGTGCGGGGTGTAGACAAACTCGTACCCGGCGTCGACGTGACGCTGGCGCGAATAGTCCTCCATCGCCTTGCGGATGATGCCGCCCTTGGGGTGGAACACCGGCAGGCCGGAGCCCAGCTCATCCGGGAAGGAAAACAGGTCCAGCTCCGCGCCGAGCTTGCGGTGATCGCGGCGCTCGGCCTCGGCGATGCGCTCCTGGTATGCCTTCAGCGCGTCCTTGGTGGGCCAGGCGGTGCCGTAGATGCGCTGCAGCTGCTGGTTGTTCTGGTTGCCCAGCCAGTATGCCGCCGAGGAGCGGGTCAGGGCGAAGGCGTTGGAGATCAGCTTGGTGTTGGGCAAGTGCGGGCCGCGGCAAAGATCGCACCAGACGCTGTCACCGCTCTTGCGGTCCACGTTGTCGTAGATGGTGATGTCTCCGGCGCCCACCTCGACGTTGACGCCCTCGCCGGCGTCGGCGGCGTCATTCTTCTTGCCCAGCAGTTCAAGCTTGTAGGGCTCGCCCTTCATGGCTTCGCGGGCTTCGTCTTCGGTGACGACGCGGCGCACGAACTTCTGGTTCTGGTTGATGATCTTTTGCATCATCTTCTCAAGCTGCCGCAGGTCTTCAGGAGTGAAGGGCTCGGCAACATCGAAGTCGAAGTAGAAGCCGTCTGTGATGTATGGGCCGATTCCGAGTTTGGCGTCCGGACGAAGCTGCTGCACAGCCTGGGCCATGACGTGCGCGGTGGAGTGGCGCAGGACGTTCAGTCCGTCCGGCGACTCGATGGTGACGCCATCAACCTGGGCACCCTCGGGCAGCACCTGGTCGAGGTCTTTGAGTTCGCCGTCGACACGGGCCACTACGACGTCGCGGCGCTCAAAGAAGAGTTCCGCGCCGGTGGTCCCTTCCGTCACCTTGGTCTCTTCGCCATCGACGATGAGGGTGATCTGCTGGGCATCTGACACGGGTGTCTCCTATTCATTGATAAGGCTTCATAGCTTGTGGCGTACGGGGACCACAGCCAGCCATCGTCCATCGTATCCGCTCCGGCTGGGGCAGCCAAAGCAGGCGCGGGCGCGCCGTTTTTCGCCGAGGAGACGCGGCACCGGAAGGATTTTGACATGCGCCATTACGACCCCTGCAACCCGGCGGGGAGGGACTTGGGGCTGGAGAGCGGGGCGGTTCGCGAAACCGCGCTATCGCAGGGCTACGAGCGGCCCGCGGCGCTTCTCACTTCGTGCTTCCGCCACGCGGGCTGGTGGAACAGATGCAAGTGGTGTGCCTGGCGCTCAAGGGAAGGTGTCCAGCGTCCGTGGCTCCGGTCCTTGATAAGGGCCGTTCCGGCGATCTCCCTGAGTGTGGATATCCCGCGGACAGCCGACTGCTTGGTAGCAAAAGTTGTAGACATCGCCAGAATGTCGCCTTCGCCGTCGCGTAGTGCAATCCTGTACCCATCGTTGGGTCCGTCGATCAGCTCAAAGTATCCAGCCATTGTGTAGCCTCCTTTGAAACCTGCGCTTGTAAAGGACACCAACCAGTCTACCGAGCCAAACCCATTTGGAGCGGTGGATTCCGGGACACTGTGACTGTTCCGGCAGCTCGGCTAGGGCTTGGTTTGCAGCAATGCAAGGAGGGCACTGCCGTCCGGACTGCCCAGGCCTGTGCAGGGATCCCAGCCGGTCCCAGCATGGTAGCTTCCGTTGGAACCAGTGGTGATGTCATGGAAGCCCGACGCCGGTTGGGTGCCGTTTTGGTAGAGCAGCGGCTGGATGAGCCCGAAGCGCCTGTTAGTGGCCTGCGCGAGGCGGGCAACCAGGGCCGCCCAGAGCGGTGCGACCGCACTGGTTCCGCCGATCACCATGTCTTTCCCGTCGACGCGCACCTTGTAACCCGTCTGCGGGTCGGCGACGCCGCTGACATCCGGGACGCCCCTTCCGGCCTTTTTGTGCTTGGCGTGCCCCGAGATGCCCGACTGCCAAGACGGAACGGGAAAGACGTCGCTGTAACCTCCGCCAGTAGCCGAGTTGGGGCCGTCGTTCCAGACCGTTTCCGCGCTGATGACGCCTGTCGCGGTGTCGGCTTGAAGGCGGGTTCCGCCGCAAGCCAGCACATGCGGGCTCGACGCCGGGAAATCGGCGTGATCCTTGTTGTCCGTTGCGCCGTCCGCACTGCCGTTGTCCCCGGCTGCGGCTGTCACGGTCACCCCGAGGGCCGCGGCGTCGGCCATGGCTTGGTCGAAAGCCGTCCGGGCTTGGGCGGTCCAGGCGTCTTCACTCTGGCCCCAACTGATGCTGATCGCGGCCGGCGCCGGATTTGCATGGGAGGCCGCGACAATCGCATCCAGGAACCCGGCGTCGGTGTTGGGAGCGAAGTAGACCACAATGGTGGCCTTCGGCGCCAAGGCGCCGACTACTTCGACGTCGAGCAGGACTTCCCCATCGGCGCCCGCCGGATCCTGCCCGGGCTGGTTCGCCCCGCCGTCGACTCCCACCGCGGTGACGCTGGGCGTGGCGATCCCCAGGCCCTGGAAGTAGGTGTCAAGGTCTTGCTGTCCGTAGCCGCCGCCCAGCTCAAGGATGGCAACGGTTTGGCCCGTTCCGTCCGTTCCTTCAGGGAAGTTGTAGATCTTTCCCAGCTGGGGCGGGGTGTAGCTGGTACCGGCTGTAGCCAGGGGAATGGCGCGGAATTGGGCCCGGGCCTGCGGCCGATCGTCAAGGCCGAGGACGGCGACGACGACGCCGTCGAGATCTGCAGGTACTTGCAGGCCTCCGGTGCGGTGCCGGTGGGTGACAGCGGTGCCGTCCGGGCTGCGGCTCGTCAGCTCGTCCAGGGACGTACCGAAGATGCTGCTCATCCGCTCCACGGTTCCAGAGAGCCGAATTCTGCGGCTGGCTGCGTCCGACTCCACAACGTCGAGACCGAGATCGGCGAAGGTGCGTACAGCGAGATCAAGGTCTGCTGCCGACGCGCCGTACCGGGAGGCCAGTTCGTCCCGCGAAAGCGCAGCGGACGGAACTTCGGGCATCTCTTCCTGGCGCCTCAGGATGACCGTCGCCTCGATCCGACGCGAAGGATCGACGGGACCGAGAACGTCCCGGATACCCGGAGCCGGAGCCCTGTCTGATCCGGGCAGCGGAACGCTTTGCGTTTCCGCACGCTGTCGCTCTTCTGGGGTGTCCTGCATCGACATTGGTGCCTCCTACGCTCGCTGTGAGAGAGCTTCGTCCCCTGCGATTATGCACCAGGAGTCACTTTGGCACCATGGCCTGTGGCTTGGGCACGGCGGCTGCCCACGGTAGCGTGGGGCCTTGGCGGCCCAAGCCACAGCAATGGCCGGCGCAGCGGCGAGTCAAAGGAGCGAACCATCAATAGGTCACACCGAACATCAGCCCATGAACCCGACACCGCAGTTGAATTGAACCCGGTGTTCAGCCGGCCGGGAGAATCCAGTATTTTTCCACGGTTCACCATCCCGGACGGTGAGTCCCTTCCTTCGACTGCTTATCAGGTAGTCCACGACGAAGCCATGTTGGACGGCAACTCCCGCCTGAACCTCGCCACGTTCGTCGGAACGTGGATGGAACCCGAGGCGTCGAAGCTGTATGCCGAAACGTTCGACAAGAACATGATCGACAAGGACGAATACCCCCAGACGGCGTTGATTGAGACCCGCTGCTGGCGGATGCTCGCCGACTTGTGGAACGCGCCCGATCCGGCCAAGTCCGTGGGGACCTCGACGATCGGTTCTTCCGAGGCATGCATGCTGGGCGGCCTGGCCTTGAAGCGTCGCTGGCAGCACGCGCGGCGGGCGGCCGGCCTTTCCACAGACAAACCCAACCTGGTCCTCAGCTCGGCAGTGCAGGTGTGCTGGGAGAAGTTCTGCAACTACTGGGATGTGGAGGCCCGGTACGTTCCGGTGTCCAAGGAACACCAAATGCTGGACGGCTACGAGCTGGACAAGTACGTGGACGAGAACACCATTGGAGTTGTGGCCATCATGGGCGTGACCTACACGGGAGTCTATGAACCCGTCGAAAAAATCTCGGCGGCGCTGGACGAAATCCAGGAAAAGCACGGCTTTGATGTTCCGATCCACGTCGACGGTGCCTCCGGAGGCATGGTTGCGCCCTTCCTGCAACGGGAGACAGTCTGGGACTTCCGCCTGCCGCGGGTTGCTTCGATCAACACCTCCGGCCACAAGTACGGCTTGGTCTATCCCGGTCTTGGCTGGATCATTTGGCGGGACGAGCAGGCGCTCCCCGAGGACCTGATCTTCCATGTCAGCTACCTCGGCGGGAACATGCCGAGCTTCGCCCTGAACTTCTCGCGCCCCGGCGCCCAGGTCCTCCTTCAGTACTATCTGTTCCTCCGGCTCGGATACGAGGGATACAAATCCGTTCAGGCAACCTCCCGGGACGTGGCGCTCTATCTATCGAGCGAAATAGGGGCGATGGAGCCGTTTACTTTGTGGAGCGACGGATCGGACATTCCGGTCTTTGCTTGGCAGCTCACCGACGGCTACACGGAGAATTGGAACCTTCACCACTTGTCCGAACGGCTGCGGATGAATGGATGGCTCGTCCCCGCGTACCCCATGCCAGACGGATTAAGCGAGATCACAGTCCAACGGATCGTTGTCCGCAACGGTTTCACACGGGACCTCGCATCCAGTTTCCTGGCCGATCTCAAGAAGGAAGTGGCCTACTTGGACAGCCTCACCTCACCGATGCCCGCCGGTGGGCAAACACAGGCGTTCCACCACTAGCCAGCAGTTTCACGACCAGCCACTTCAAGTAAGGATGTGTGCCATGTGCCGATTGTTCGCCTTGCATGCCGGTTCGCAGGCAGTCCGGGCCACTTTCTGGCTTTTGGACGCGCCGGACAGCCTCTCTGACCAGAGCAGGCGCGAGCCCGACGGCGCCGGCATAGGCACCTTCGACAGTGACGGTAAGGCCCATGTCGCCAAGCAGCCGCTCGCCGCATGGGAGGATCACGCCTTTGCGCGTGAGGCGCGGGTGCTGAAGAGCACGACGTTTCTGGCCCATGTGCGGTATGCCAGTACCGGTGCGCACACCATGGTCAACACGCATCCGTTCGAGCAGGACGGGAGGTTGTTCGCCCACAACGGCGCCTTCGGCGATCTTGAACGGCTCGATCAGCGTCTGGCTGAGTTCGGAGTTTCGGATCTGGTGCAGGGCCAGACAGACAGTGAACGCCTCTTCGCGTTGATCACCGCAGAGAGCAGACGCGCGGACGGCGACGTCGGCGAAGGCATCACCCGGGCGATCAGCTGGATCGCCAAGGAGCTGCCAGTGTTCAGCTTGAATCTGATCCTGACGACGGCGAGCGACGTTTGGGCGGTCAGGTATCCGGACACGCATGAACTGCACATTCTGGAACGGTTGCCCACCCGCTCCGAGGAGGCAGCTCCCCTGGACGCTCGGAGCTCCCGCATCCGCGCACACAGCAAGGATTTGGCCCATTCCGGACACGTCCTCATTGCCACCGAACCGATGGATGACAACCCGGAGTGGAGAGCGCTGCCCGCCGGTGCGCTCGTCCACATCAATCCGGATCTGGCCGTGACCACGAGCCGTCCCTTCCCGGAGGCTCCGGCACATCCGCTCACGCTATCCGACCTCTCCCCCTCCGCGGCAGCATCCCAGAAGCCGTGATCCTCGAACACAAGGCAGCGCCCGGCGTCTTGGGCTTATGGCCGCGTGTTCATCGCGTCCGTGGGCACCGCCGCGCATAAGATCGATCCATGACCGCTGAAGTCGAATCCGAAACCGCCTTCGTCCCGGCCGTCCAACTCGACGGGCAAATGAGCATCAACGACGTCCTGCTTGAGTTGGGGCGGGAACCCGTGGTGTACCCGTCCGCGAACGCCGACGCCGGCGATTTCCACATTTTCTAGCACTGACGCTCGGGGAACTCCCGCTGATAGAGGTACTCGCAGGGACTCCCTCAAGGCGCTCAAACGTCACTATCGTTGATCGCATGGACAACCGGAACGACGCCCGCGATTTTCTTGCTTCCCGGCGTGCGAAGATCACCCCCGAACAGGCGGGGCTACCGACGTCGGGCGGCAACCGGCGCGTAGCCGGTCTCCGTCGCGGAGAAGTCGCAACCCTGGCCGGGGTAAGCGTTGAGTATTACACGCGGCTGGAACGCGGAAACCTTGCCGGAGTGTCTGAAAGCGTCCTGGAAGCATTGGCCAGGGCTCTCCAACTCGACGAAGCTGAGAGCGCACACCTGTTCGATCTGGCGCGCACAGCCGGGACGAGCAAGCGGCAGCGTCGGTCGGCGCCACAACAGGTCCGGCCGAGTGTCCAGTTTGCGCTTGACGCCATCACTGACGCGCCGGCATTTGTCCGCAACGCGCGCATGGATATCCTCGCCGCCAACAAACTTGGCCTTGCTTTGCATTCCGAGATGTACGTCAACCCGGTCCGGCCGGCAAACTATGCGCGCTTCATTTTCCTGGATGAAGAGCGGGCGCGGCGGTTCTTCCCGGATTGGGAACTCGCTGCCAACAACATGGTGGCCATCCTGCGCACAGAGGCCGGCCGAGACCCCTTCGACCGCGGATTGAGCGATCTTGTAGGCGAACTTTCCACCCGAAGCGATGAATTCCGCACTCGCTGGGCCGCCCACAATGTGCGCCGCCACTACAGCGGCTTCAAGCATTTCCATCACCCAGTGGTGGGCGAACTCCGGTTGCTGTTCGAGGCAATGGAATTGTCAGCGGACACCGGCCTCTCCCTGTTCATCTACCCTGCAGAACCTGGCTCCCCCTCGGCAGACGCCCTGCGCCTCCTCGCGAGCTGGGCCGCCACGCAGGAAATGGCAGATCAACCCCAAACCGCACCCACTGGGGGCGGGGTGTGATGGCCTAGGGTATTGATCGGGCTTCCGCCAGGCGGGACTTCAGCCACGAAACGGCGTGTCTTCTCTGAACGGACGGAAAGGCGTGCCCGCCTTCGAAAGGAACAAAATCGGCGACGCCTTCCCTAAAGGAACTGACGAGGCCCTGGACGTCCTGAAACGGAAACAGTGGATCTTCCTGTCCGGCGACGATCAGTACACGCTGGTCTTCGATGGCTTGGGCCACCAGATGCGCGTCACCCGCTTTGCGAAGATTGGGCACAAACCAGGCCGGGTTATGGGAAATGCCCTCACGTTCGAAGGACTCAAGCGTCCCGATCCCGCAACTAAGAACACCGGCACGCAGCCGTGGATCGCAGGCGAGATTGAAGAGCCCCACCTGGCCGCCCAGCGAATGACCGACAATCCCCAGAGGCCCTTGCACCTCATCGCAAGCTTCGAGCCACGAAGTAGCCATGGCAATATCCCTCGTGTGGACGCCCTGCAGCGTTGAACCACCAGCCATGAGGTCCTGCGCATCGCGGTCTTCCGCCAGCTGAGGGTCAACGGCGTCACGCTGCCGCTCTTCGAATCCGAGGAGGTCCGGGACGAGCGTCGGAACGCCGGACTCGGCCAATTCGACGGCGAAAGCCATTCGCGGGTCACCTCCAAGCCCGGCGAGCTCGCTCTTTCCCAGCGCATAGTTTGCGGCGTGTTGATGGACCGCCACTACGGCACCCACGTGGTGATCGTCGTCGATCGGATTAAGGAGCAGGCAAGGAACCATATCCCCTGCATCCGTCCAAAGCTCGATCCGCTCGCGTAGGACATCTCCCTGGCGCAGGCGCGGGCCGCGAACAACCTTGGCTGCGACATACGACCGGATAGGGTCCAAGCCAAGAAGCGAGAGGACCTTGGACCGTGCTGCATCCACCACGCGGTTTCCCATCAATGATCGGTCGGTACGGTCGTTGTGCGCCTAGCTTACGGCCTTGGCCCTCGGCGCCCCTCTTCGTCTCCTCGCTCGTCGTCGCGCTCCCGTTGGTCTCCGGCGTCGTCCCTGTCCCGACGGCGTCCCTCACCATTCGTGTCCGAGCGGTTGCCCGCATCGGGGTCCAACTCTTCCGCCCGCCGCAGTCTGTCCTGCGAGACTTCGTTTGCCCGTTCGGCTGCCTTCTGCTTGTCGGTGGCCTCCTGATGCAAGCGTTCCGCTTCGCTCTCGGCGCGGGCGGCGTCAGCTGCCGCTCGAGCGGCCTCAGCGCTGCGCTCGTGAGCTCCGAGGGCGTCGGCACGGGCTTTCTCGCGGAGGTCCGCAGCGCGCTTGCGGTTAGCTGCGTCCTTCGCGCGGCGCCCATAAGCGACGACGGCGACGATCACGGCGATGATCACAATCGCCACCACGATCCAAATCCATGCTTGCCCGTCCATTGCAGCTCCCCTCGAAAATTGACTGTGCTTCCGGTGCGCAAGTTCTATCGTTCGGCCGACCCTGCCGTTGGCAGCTTGGATCGGCGTCCCCGGACAGCGCGCGGATGCTGGTCCCTTGAGTCAACAACTTTGCGTGAAACATGGCACGAGTAGCCTGTACTTGTTTTCCCCAGAGGTTCCAACGGATTGCCGCTGCTGGTTTACTCAACGGCAGGCGACTGTCGCCGAACGCCAAAGGACAGCGAGGGTTCGTCGGGCGTAGCGAGGGTCAGCACCGCCTCCTCGACGGTCTCCTCATCTTCCAGTTCCCGTTCCACACGGCGCAATGCGATGGCTACTTCATGCTCCCGAAGGTCGCCCGTGATATCCACGGCCGCCACGAGGTATACCTTGCGCGGCCCAACAAACTCAAGGTGCAGATACGTCAGGCGATCGATTTCCGGGTGTTCCATGACCCTGATCGCCATCGACTTCTCGAGTTCCGGTGTAACGCCCTGACCGACGAGGAAGCGACGATTGCGATCTATCAGCACCACCGCGATAACACCGAGAAGGATGCCGACAAATATGGATCCGAGGGCATCTGGGAGGGGCGATCCAGTGAGCTGGTGCAGGAAGATCCCCAAGAAGGCAATGAGCAGGCCTATCAGCGCGGCACTGTCCTCCGCGAAAACGGCGCGCATGGTGGGGTCCGAGCTTTTGAGCACTTGTTCCAAGGTGCGACGTTCAAGTTGCCTTGCCGACGTGCGGGCCTGACGGAACGCTTGGATGAACGAGGCCCCTTCGAGCACGAACGATATCGCCAAAACGACATAGGCGACCTCGAAATCACCGGCTGGTTCCGGTGCGAAAAGCTGTTGGACACCGTGCATCACGGACACAACTGCCCCTGCTGTGAACAAGCCAAAGGCGGCAAACATCGACCACACGTAAGCTTCCCTGCCGTAGCCCATCGGATGGGCCACATCCCGCTGTTTCGAGGATCTCCTTTCAGCCACCAGCAGGAATATCTGGTTGCCGGTGTCCGCCCAAGAGTGGGCGGACTCGGCGATCATCGAAGCGGAGCCGGTAAGTATAGCGGCGACGGTTTTTGCCGCGGCGACCAAAAGATTTGCGGCAAAGGCCAAGATCACGGTCATGAGGGATGAAGATGGCATCTTGACCTTCTTGGTTTCAACCATGGAAGCTACGGTACCCAACAACCGTGGAGACCACGCCTAGTGGCTGCCGAGGAACGAACGGAGGGTGAGGGCGTTACGGACCGCGTTGCCGCCGCCGTCGTTATTGAAATAGACGAAGACCTCCTTGCCCGCGGCCTCCCATTCCGCAATTCGTTCCGCCCACCAGCGCAGGTCCTGATCGGAGTATGAACCTCCGTATAGGTGATGGTGATCCGGCCCATGCATCCTGATGTAGACAAACGGCGCCGTGGCCCTCAGGACGCAAGGGAGCTCCGCTCCGCTCACGATGCAGTAGGCCGTTTGGTGCCTTTCAAGCAGTTCGTAGACAGCCTCGTCGTGCCAGCTGTGATGGCGGAATTCGACGGCGACTTTCATCCACTTGGGAAGGAGGTCAAGGAAATAGGCCAGCCGGCCGTCGTCGCGCTCCATTCCCGGCGGCAGCTGGACCAACAGGACTCCACGCCTGTCCCCGAGTTCATGCCAGGCCGAAGTTATCCTGCCGATCCAGGCTTCAGGGGCATAAAGGCGTTTTGCGTGGGTGAGCCCGCGGGGCGCTTTGACCGAAAAGACGAAGCCTTCAGGTAGCCGGCGTCGCCAGCTGGCAAACGATGGATCACGCGGCCACCGATAGAAACTCGCGTTGAGTTCAACGGTCTCGAATTGCTGCACGTAGTAACCGAGCCGGTTGCGGGAGGGAGTACCGGAGGGATAGAGCACGTGGTCCCAGTGGTCATAACTCCACCCCGACGTTCCAACGTGGGTTTTCATTCGGCCAGCCTATGGTCGACGTGACTGAATAAGTAAGCTGATGATATTCGGAATCGATGAGAGGTTGGTCGATGGCCATGCGATTCGGGTCGATCTTCGGGCTGATCGTGGTGATCTGGCTCATCATTGGAGCGGTAGCCGCCGGACAACGCGGCTACTTCAGCGCAGTGCCCGCGCAGTGTTCCCAGTTGGCAACGATTAGCCTGAATATTGTTGCCGGTCCCCTGAACTACATGGGGCTGAACCCTGTGGCAGGCTGCGAACTGCCGCGGCCGTCGTGAGCGGCCCGGAAGATCCCCTGCTCCCCGGGCCGGATCCCGATACCAGGCACGAGTCCGAGGACCAACGGATGGACCGGAATTGGAATGAGCTGCTCCAGGAAATGCGCGTCCTCCAGACGGGCGTACAAATTATCGGTGGCTTCCTGCTGACCCTTCCGTTCCAGCAACGATTCGGCACGCTCACAGAGATGCAGAAGTGGTGGTTTCTCCTGCTGGTCGTCCTGGCGACCATGACCACCGGCCTCATGCTGGTTCCTGTCAGCCTCCACCGTCGGCTCTTCCAGCATCACGTCAAGTACCGGCTTGTGGCTGCAGGGGACGTGATCGTCAAGGCCGTCGTGGCGTGTGTATCCTTGCTGATCGCAGGATGCGCCGGACTGATCTTCAGCGTTGCTGTGGGGCCCGAGGCTGGCCTCGCCGCGGGCGGCAGTATTCTTGTCGCTCTCGCGGCGCTCGTGCTGCTGTACCCGCTGCTTTCCTGGTCTCCCGGCCGCCGGAAGGCGCGGTCGGAACACCCATCGGGCAAGGCGCCCGAAAGTCAGAAACCCTAATTCGCGGCCCGAAAACCGAGCTAGTCCAGGCCTTGTCGATCAACATAGTAAGTTTGCTGATCAATTTCCCGGAATCCATGGACAAGGGACCGCCCGGCCTACTAGTTTCGATGTGGTAGCAGGCTCGAGCGACCGTCGAAAGAAGGCCAGGTCCTTCTCGTCCCGGGCTAGGTCCTGCATCTCTGAGGCCGGCCTCCCGGTCACCGACGGAAGACGTCTTGAGTAGCCGGTTCTTGATTTCCACCAACAGGTTCAACCAACACGGAAGGACGGTATGGATATGGACGAGCAACATACAGCCGAGGAAGAGGAAGCCGGAGGCTACGGAACTCCGACGCCCGAACAAGAAATGCCAGGAGGCGGGGGCCAGCAAGCGGATCAGCCGAAGGAGGACGCCTCGACACCAGAAGACGACGACGGATCAACCGCGGTGCCATCGGCAGATGCCGAACTGGATGACGCGAACTCCGAGAGAGGCAACGCGGGGAGCTCTTTCTCGTCCGAACCGAAGGGCGATGCAACAGGACTGCCCGAGGATAAGTCCCCGAAAGACGACGACGGCGAAACATTCGACGCCGGCTAGACCGCCCAAACGACCCACCAACCTCCGTAGGAAAAGCGCAAGCAAGGAGCACGAACATGGCGACCGTTAATCGAACAATCGACGTAGAAGTTCCCGTTTCAGTGGCTTACAACCAATGGACCCAGTTCGAGTCTTTTCCGGAATTCATGAAGGGCGTCGAAGCGGTGGAACAAATCGACGAAACCGCCCTGCATTTTTCCACCAACGTGGGCGGCGTCAAGCGCGACTTCAACGCCCAAATCCTTGAGCAGGTCCCGGATTCACTGGTCAGCTGGGCCAGCATTGACGGACCAAGGAACGCGGGGACGGTAAGCTTCGAGCCACTGGGCGCGGACCGTACCCGCGTGAGTGTGGAGATCGAATGGGAGCCGGAGAGCTTTGCTGAAAAGGCGGGCTCGCTGGTGGGCATCGACGATATGCGCGTTTCAGCCGACCTCGACAAGTTCAAGAAATTCATCGAAGGGCGCGGCTATGAGACTGGCGGATGGCGAGGCTCCGTGGCCGCCGGCGATGTCGACGACTCCGGGACGGCAGTCTCCCCTGCCGCTCCCACTTCGGAGCTGCCCGCCGTCGATCCCGATTTGACGGCCCCTGCCGCTACGGAAGCGGCCGACGGCGGCGACGCGGCTCGCGTCGGCCAGTACACCGAGGGCGACTACGGCACGGAGCGCGTCACGGATCTGCCCGCGGAGAGCGTCGAAGGCGACTACACCACGGAAGAAGCGCCCCGTGATCCTTCCGTGGAACGCGGCGCCGAACCTTGGCCCGCTACGGAAGCTGGCCCGGGAACAGAAACACGTCCGCGGCCGTCGGACCGCTGAGCCCCGTGGGGCCGGCCACGAACAGGCCGGCCCCACGGACGTCCACCCAAACTTCATTGAAGATTCGAGGAGCAAACAATGAGCGAGTTCCCTCCCGACCCCACGCGAGACCCCAACGCTGACCCCACCCGAGAGCCTGGCCCAAGCCCGACGCCGGAGCCAGTGCCGTTGCCGGAGCCAGGGCCGACACCTGTGCCGACCCCCGGCCCGCAGCCCGAACCCGGGCCCCGCCCGGGAACCCCCGAACCGGTTCCGCTGCCCGAGCCGGGACCCTCCCCGGTCCCGGAACCGGGCCCGGACCTTCCTTTCCCGCCCTCGCGCCCCCTGGGAGAGCCGCCCCTCACGATCTTGTGAGCTGGCTGCTCGTGTAGCTTGACGGAAGAGATCGAGGTTCCAACATGGCCGTGAAACTCAACAAGAAGGCCTTCGATCATGCGAAGAGCCTTATCCGGGACAACAAGGTAGTCATCGATACCCGGGACGACTGGAGCGAACACGCGCCGTCGACGCAGGATGAGAACAAATTCCTGGATAAGAACGGGAGCGCCGAATATTCGAAATGGTTTCTCGGCGTAGACGATGAGCACCCTGAGGGACAAAAGGGCCGCTACAAATTCCCTTATGGAGACTTCAAGAAGATCCATCGGTGCGCCGTGATTTCAGGCGAAAGCAGGGCTAGCCAATACGACCACGACGATATTCGCCAAGCCTTGGGGGATTTGCTTGAGCGGCTGAACGAGCAATAAGGAGAGAGGGACCGGACATGTCAGAGGACAGGACAACAACCCCCGCCCGGTTGGAAGCCGGAGCAGCGGATTCCATCCGGGCACTAGCCACGCAATTGCGTGTGGACTCCATCAGGTGCAGCACCAACGCCGGCTCGGGTCATCCGACGTCGTCGTTGTCGGCCGCGGATCTCATGGCGGTCCTCCTCACGCGGCACCTTCGCTACGACTGGGAACGACCGTCGTTGCCGGACAACGACCACCTCATTTTCTCCAAGGGACACGCTTCACCGCTTCTGTACTCCATGTATCGGGCCGTGGGCGTCGTCGAGGAAGATGAGCTGCTAAACACCTACCGTCAGTTCGGTGCCCGGCTCCAGGGCCACCCGACCCCCGTTCTGCCTTGGGTCGATGTGGCTACCGGATCGCTGGGACAGGGGCTGCCGGTCGCCGTCGGGGTAAGCCTCGCAGGGCGTTACCTGGACAAGCTGCCCTTCCATACGTGGGTGTTGTGCGGAGACAGCGAGCTAGCTGAAGGGTCCATCTGGGAGGCCCTCGACAAGGCGGCCTACTACAAGCTTGGCAACCTCACCGCCGTCGTGGACGTCAACCGGCTTGGCCAGGACGGCCCTACCGAACTTCAGTGGGATATGGACGCCTACGCAAGGCGGGTTGAGGCTTTCGGGGCACGGGCCATCATCATCGACGGTCATGACCTTGGTCAGATCGACGACGCCCTGAGCCGGGCCCGGAGCGAACCTGACAAGCCGACGGTCATTTTGGCCAAGACGATCAAGGGCAAAGGGGTACCTGAGATCGAAGACCAGAACGGCTGGCACGGCAAAGCGCTCCCGGCGGACATGGCCGAGAAAGCCATAGCGGCCCTTGGAGGGCCAAGCAGCGTCCACGTGACCACCCGTCTTCCGGAGTCCGGCACACCAGCAATCACGCCGATCGTCCAAGCCGCGGTCACGCTGCCACAGTGGAAAGTTGGCGACAAGGTGGCGACCAGGGCCGCCTTCGGTGCCGCCGTCTCCGCGCTTGCGGTCCGCCCCGAAGTGGTGGTCCTCGATGGCGAAGTGGGGAATTCGACCCACGCCGGTGACTTCAAGGAGGTGGCCCCTGAGCGGTACTTCGAAATCTTCATTGCCGAGCAGCAACTCGTTGCCGCAACCATCGGCCTCTCGGTCCGCGGCTACGTGGCCTTCGCCTCGAGTTTCGCGGCGTTCCTGGTTTCGCGGCCATTCGACTTTATCCGCATGGCGGGAGTCTCAGAAGTGAACATCAGGCTCGTCGGCACGCATGCCGGCGTTGAAATCGGGCAGGATGGTCCTTCGCAAATGGCCCTGGAGGACATTGCTGCCATGCGGGCGGTGCACAGTTCCACGGTGCTCTATCCGGCCGACGCCCCGTCCACGGCGCAGCTCGTGAGCGCCATGGCAGACACGCCCGGAATCTCCTATCTGCGCGCAACTCGAGGAGCCTATCCCGTGATTTACCGGCCGGACGAACGGTTCCCCTTTGGCGGAAGCAAGGTCCACGGAGCCAGTGGCGATGACCAGGTGGCGCTCATCGGAGCCGGCGTCACACTCCATGAATGCCTCGCAGCCGCCGAGCACCTGGCCCAATCGGGAATCAAAGCCCGCGTTATCGACCTCTATTCGATCAAGCCGATCGACGTCGACACCCTGCGCCGGACGTGCCTCGAAACCGATGGCCGGATTGTTGTCGCAGAAGACCACTACGCACAGGGCGGCATCGGCTCGGCCGTCCTCGAAGCCCTCGCGAGTGCCAACACTCCGAAACTCCATCTGGCACTGCTTGCCGTAAGGGAACTGCCGGGTTCCGGCGAACCCAACGACTTGCTCAACGCCGCAGGTATTTCCGCACGCCACATCGCCGCCGCCGCGCGCGACCTCGTCATGGACTGAGGCCGCAACACCGCGACCGCCAGCACTGCACACCCGCATGTCCGCCGTCGTCGCTTGCTGAACGAATCTAGACTCTCGCGGCGCGCGGCATTGCGACCGATCCCCGCCGGATCAGCCGGGCGGAGAACTCAGGTCCGTTGGCCGCGGGCTTTCGGCCCTCGATTTGCCGGATCAGGGCACTGGCAGCGGCCACGCCCATTTCGTACACGGGCTGGGCGATGACCGTCAGCGGGGGGCTGGTCAGGCGTGTCCAGGAAAAGTCGTCATACATCAGGAATGAAACGTCGTCGGGGATTGAGAGGCCCAGCTCCTGGATGGCTTCGACGACGCTGAGTGCTATGAGGCCGTCGGACGCCACAATGGCGGTGGCGGGATCGGGCATGAGTAGAAGCCCGCGGGTGATGGTCCGGATCGAGTTCGCGTCACCGGCGTTGAGCCTCACCTGGTCTTCGGGAAACGTGAGTCCGCTTTCCGTGAAGGCGCGCTGCATGCCTTCCAGTCGCTCGGAGATCTGCGAGGAGTCCAGCGCCATTCCGAACCGGTATGGGGAGTCGGTTTTGAGGGTGGAGATGAACGCGATCCGGCGGTGGCCGGCCTCGAGGAGATACCGGGTGGACTCGTAGGAAATCCCGGCCATGCTCACCGCGACGGTCTCCACGTCCAGCCCCTCGGCCTTTCGGTCCAGGAGGACGAGGGGCCGTCCGGTTTCGTGTACATGCTGTAAATGTTCTGTTTCAACAGAGGACGCGGGGGCGACGATCAGCCCGTCCACGCGCTTGTCGAGCAAGACGCGGACCGCCTCGATTTCGGCGGCGGTTTCCTCGTCGGTGTTGATCAGTATGACGTTGTAGCCGCTCTTTTTGGCGGTGTCGGTGATGCCCCTCGTCGCCAGTCCGAAGTGGGGGTTTTCGATGTCGCCTACGACTACCCCGATCGTGTTGGACTTCCCCGTGTTCATGCTGCGGGCCAGCTCGTTGGGCCTGTAGGAAAGCTCCTCCGCCGCCGCAAGGACCCGGCCCCGCACCTCTTCACTGACGGCCCCGTAATTGCCCAGGGCGCGCGCGGCTTGGGCCTTGGAGACTTGTGCCGCTTTCGCGACATCGGCGACGGTAATCTCGCGCCGCCTCGAACTGTAGCTGCTCATGCATGCCTTCCGAAGGGGCCTTGACGGCCTGTGTGGTTTGGGTTACATTTTTTGCAACCCCTTGTGAGTCCGGTCTCAATCCTAGCCACTGAGACCGGACTCAACAAGAGGAATCCCGAAAGGCTTCAAGGCCGCTTACCGCTTCTCATGATTGGAAAATTTGCTGTGACTAAACGACTGAACTTCCGCCCCGGGGTGATCGTCGCGGCTGCTGTCGCAGCCCTCCTGGCACTGAGCGGGTGTGGCGGATCGACCCCCGCGTCGTCGTCGACTGCCGGGAACCCTTACGGCCTCATAGAACCCGGCACCATCCGCGTGGCCAGCCTGGGAGATGCCAAGCCTTACACGTTCACGGACGCCACCGGAAACTTCACAGGTTTCGACGTCGAACTGTTCAAGGATGTCGCGCACCGCGCCGGAGTGGACAAGGTCGTCTTCACCGGACAGGACTTCTCGGCGATCCTGCCGGCCGTCGCCAACGGCCAGTTCGACGTCGGGGTCGCGGCCATCGGCATCACGGACAAACGCAAGCAGACCGTGGACTTCTCCAACGGCTACCTCGCCGGATACCTCACCGTCCTGACGACCAAGACCTCGGGAATCAAGGATGTCGGCGGCCTCGCGGGAAAGCGGCTCGGCGTGGTCCAGGGCACCCTGCAGGAAGCCTACGCGGTGAAGAATTTCCCCACTGCGAACCTGGTGCGCTTCCCGGACAACAACGCCGCGATCTCGGCCGTGAACAGCGGTTCGGCCGACGCCCACTTCCTGGACTACGAGGCCGCCAAGTCCTACGAACAGCAGTTCGGCCTGGTCAGCGCCGCCGATATTCCGTCCTTCGACGCACCGGCCGGCTTCGCGCTGGCCAAGGACAAGACCGCCCTCAAGGATGCCCTGAACAAAGGACTGGCCGCGGCGATGGAGGACGGTACCTGGGAGAAGCTCTACCAGAAGTGGTTCCCGGGATCCCCGATGCCCACGCAGTACCTGCCCAAGGCCGAGCAGACCGCCACCCCGACCCCGAGCAAATAAGCCCCTGCCAAGCAGGCGGGCGGACCGCACCTGGTCCGCCCGCCCGACAGCCAACTAAGTCTGAGAGCAAACCATGGACTGGTTAAGCACCATCACACGTACATTCTTCGATTTCGGCGCGATGGCCGAGGTCCTGCCGCAACTGATCGGCGTGGGCCTGCTGAACACGCTGATCATTTCGGTCTCCGCCACGATCATCGGCGTCGCGCTGGGCATGGTCGTTGCCGTCATGGGGATCTCATCCTCCAAATGGCTGCGTGTCCCTGCCCGCATCTACACCGATCTGTTCCGGGGCCTGCCGGCAATCCTGACCATCCTGCTGATCGGCCAAGGCTTCGCCCGGCTGAGCCAGTCGATCTTCGGCCCCTCCCCCTACCCGCTCGGCATTATTGCGCTGAGCCTGATCGCCAGCTCCTACATCGGTGAGATCTTCCGCGCCGGCATCCAGAGCATCGACAAAGGCCAAGGCGAGGCGTGCCGCGCCCTCGGTATGAGCTACGCCAAATCCATGCGGCTCGTGGTGGTGCCGCAAGGCATCCGCCGGGTGCTGCCGGCCCTGGTGAACCAGTTCATCGCCATCGTCAAGGACTCCTCCCTCGTGTACTTCCTGGGCCTGCTGGTCAGCGAACGCGAACTCTTCCGGGTGGGCCAGGACGCCGCCGTGCTCTCCGGAAACCTGTCACCGTTGGTCATGGCCGGCGTCTTCTACCTCGTCATCACCGTCCCGCTGACCCACCTCGTGAACTACTTCGACAGCCGCTTCCGCACGGGACGCCGCCGTCCGAGCGCGCCGAGCAGCGGCCTGAAGGAAGTCACAGAACTCGACGCGGCATCGCCGCTGATCACCGGGAGCAACACATGAGCGCCAGCACCAGCACCAACAACAACACCGCCGCCGGTGTCCAGACGTTCCACGGTTCCAGCCTGGAGCTAAGAAACCTGACCATGGCGTACGGGGACATCGAGGTGCTGCGCAACGTCAGCCTGAACGTGGCTCCCGGCACCACCACGTGCATCATCGGCCCCTCCGGATCCGGCAAGTCGACCCTGCTCCGTGGCGTTAACCGGCTCCACGAACCCAAGAGCGGCGACGTCCTCCTGGCCGGTCAAAGCGCACTCAAGGTCAAGCCGGACATCCTGCGCAGCCGCATCGGCATGGTGTTCCAGCACTTCAATCTCTTCCCTGACCACACTGCCCTCGAGAATGTGGCCCTGGCGCTCTGGAGCGTGAAGGGAATGTCCAAGGCCGCAGCCCGGGAACGTGCACGGCGCAGCCTCGCCGAAGTGGGGCTCGCCGAACGCGCGGATCACCGCCCCCGCGATCTCTCCGGCGGCCAACAACAGCGCGTCGCGATCGCCCGGGCACTGGCCATGGAACCGGAGGTCATGCTCTTCGACGAAGCCACGAGCGCCCTGGACCCTGAGCTCGTCAAAGGCGTACTGAACCTCATGGCCGGCCTGGGACGGCGCGGCATGACCATGCTGGTAGTCACCCACGAAATGGGCTTCGCCCGGAAAGTCGCCGACCAGGTGGTGTTCATGGACGAAGGAGAAGTCGTGGAATCAGGAACCCCCGCCGAGCTCTTCGACAACCCCCGCAGCGAACGGCTCCAACGATTCCTCTCGGAAGTACTGTGATGCCGAACCCTGCCCCCGCACCCATCCGCACGGCCGTCGTCGGATTCGGCGTTTCCGGAAAGGTCTTCCACGCACCCCTGATCGCCGCGGACCCCGGCTACTCCCTCGACGTCATCGTCACGGCTGATCCGCAGCGCGCCGCGGAAGCGGCAAGACTTTACCCCGGCGTGCGGATTGTCCCCACCCCGGAAGCGCTTTTCGCATTGGCCCCGGACCTGGACCTCGTGGTCCTCGGCACTCCCCCGCTCACCCACTTCGATCTCGCCGCGACCGCGATCGCCCACGGCCTCGACGTGGTGGTGGACAAGCCCTACGCCACAACCTCGGCTCACGGGGAAGAGCTGATCGCCAGGGCGTCCGACGCCGGTGTGCGGCTGACGGTATTCCAGAACCGCCGGTGGGACGCCGATTTCCTGACACTACGGAAGATCCTGCGGGAAGGTGTGCTGGGCAAGGTCCGAAGCTTCGAATCGCGATTCGAATGGTGGCGCCCCGAAGGCTTCGGCAATTGGCGCGACAGCGCGTCCGTGGCCGAAGGCGGCGGCATCCTCCATGATCTCGGTGCCCACTTGATCGACCAAGCCATCCAGCTGTTCGGTCGCGTTGAAGATTGCTACGGCGAGACCGCAAATCACGGACAACAAGCGGAGGGTGCCGATACCGAGGCCTTCGTGTCCCTGCTCCACACCTCAGGAGTGCGGTCCAGGCTGTGGATGAACGGCATGGCTGCCCAGGTAGGACCGCGGTTCCACGTCCTGGGTTCCAAGGCCGGCTACACCAAGTGGGGACTCGACAGCCAGGAGGCGGCCCTCGCAGCCGGCCTGCCGCCGTCGGATCCCGCCTATGGCGTTGACCCCGTAAGTTCCTGGGGCGTCCTGGGGACCGCCGGAGACCATGAGCCCGTACCCGCCCAAACCGGCGCCTACCCCCGGTTCTATGCCGAACTCGCGGTCGCCATCCGCGGGGACGGGCCGTTGCCCGTTGACCCCGCGGAATCACTTGAAGCCCTCAAAGTCATCGAAAGAATCCACGCCTTCGCGTAGGCGGATCTTTCCAGCTATGCCACCGTCCGCCCCGCGCGGCCACCAACCACACCCCAAAGAAAGGGAGAGCCATGTCCTCCACGCCCCCTACCAAACACGTCGTCGTCATCGGCGGCGGGATCCTCGGAGTCTCCACTGCGGTCCACCTGCTCCGCGAAGGCGCGTCCGTTGTCCTGCTGACCGAAAAGGGCCTCGCCAGCGAGGCCAGCGGCCGCTCCCTCTCGTGGTTGAACTCCGCAGGAGAACGCTCCACCCCCTACCACCGGCTGCGCCTCGCCGGGGTCGACCGCTACCGCACATTGTTCGCCGCGGATCCCCACCGTGAATGGCTGCAATTCGGCGGCGGCCTCATGTGGAACTCCGCTGGACAGCAGGCCGTCACGGAAGGACGCCACGCTTACGAGAAGTCCGTCGGGTACGACTCCAAGCTGCTGACACCCGAAGAGATTGAATTCGCCACCCCCGGGATCAATGCAAGCGCAGTGCCGGATTGCGCCATTTTCAACCCCGGCGAAGGCTGGGTCAGCCTGCCGGATCTGATCGAATTCCTCATGGAAGAATTCCACGCCCGGGGAGGACAGCTTGTCCTCAACTCCGGCAAGGCTTCCGTCACGGTCGACGGCGGGCGTGCCACCGGCGTCGAGACCGCCGCCGGCGAAACTTACCAAGCCGACGCCGTCCTGGTGGCTTGCGGCGCCGCCACGCCTGCCGTCGTCGCACCCCTCGGCGTCGACATCCCCAACGGCTCCCCCGTCTCCATGCTCGTGCTGACCAAGCCCGTGGACCATGAGGTGAGGGCCGTCATGAACACCCCCCGCGCCGCCATCCGGCCAAACCCGGGGAACACCTTTGCGCTGGACCACGATTGGTACGAAGAGCACATCACCGAGCACGAGGACGGTTCCTTCAGCATCCGTGATGGCATCATCCAGGAACTTGCTGACGAGGCGTCCAAACTCATCGCCGGCAAGCCCGAGCTCAAACCGGCGTCCTGGAAGATCGGCTACAAGCCCATTCCCGGCGACGGTGAACCGGTGCTCGGCGAACTCGGTCAAGTGCCGGGCTGCTTTGTCGCCTTCACGCACTCCGGAGCCACGCTCGGACTCATTGTCGGCGAAATGCTGGCGGGTGAAATCCTCACGGCAAGCAAGCACCCCATGCTCTCCACTTTCCGTCCCTCCAGGTTCTCCTAGTCGACCACGCAGGATGGCTGCGCCTCAAACAAAAGGCGCAGCCATCCGCCATGGGTCCGCGTCATAAACTGTCGTTTCGAGGCGATTTTCATCCTTCTGATCCGCAAGCGATGAACAATCCGGGTGCCCTCATTACTATCTAGAGTGGATGGGGGCGAATTCCCGACGGGGCTGGGACTTGCCGGGATGAAATATCAGGAGCTGGCAGTGTCGGAACCTTTGGAGTCTGAAGACCCGCTCGTCGAGCCGGAACCGGTTCTGGTTCCCGGCGACGACAGTGACAGCCTGGCGGCTTTGCGTGGGCAAGCGCAGGACATCATCGACGAAGTCCTCAGCGGAACCGAACCGAGCGGCGAACACCTCCGGGCAAAGCTCAGGTCCAGCATTGCCCGGCACCCCGGATTCCCGGAACTAGCGCTGCTCGAGCACCTGATGAACCGGGCGAGTGGCAACTGACCCACCCTGCGGTTGCACACGTTTTACACAGGGTTAACTCGCGCGGTCTTGTTAGCCTCAACACAGTCAGCACAGACTGAATATCACGTGAGAAACGATTCACGGTGGTTGTTCAACCAGAGCAGCAGACGAGGAATGCAGTGATGCTCCGTCCCGGCCGGTAGTGAAGTCGCTACTGAGCGGGATCCGCAGACCGGGAGGTAGCAGTGGCCGGCATATTTGAAGTGTTTGTTGACGGGGAGTCCTTTTTCAGGTTCCGCCTCAAATCACCTGACGGCGTCGTCATTGCTGTTTCGACGCCGTTCGAGGACAAGCCCGCGGTTGTCGCCGGAATCGCCGCTGCCCGGGAGTGTGCGGGCATGGGACTAGTCACTGACCTTTGCCCGGCGGCAGGCGTACGCGAACCGGCCGCGACCGTTCGTCCGAGCGCTATCCTCCACAATGCGGGTTCCCAGTCATGTGACGAACCGCGCCAGGCGTCCGACGGATTCCGCACCCGCGCCAAGGAACTCCGGCGCTCGGCAACCGCGCCCAGATGGACCGGCGCGGCGTAAGAGGCGAGCAACGTCAGGACCGACGGCGCACTGGGGGACTCACCTGGGTCTCAGCAGGCAAGATGCGCCGCCGGCCGTTTTGGTCCAGCCCTCATTCTCCCACTCATTGTCTGTCGAGGCCACCTTCCCGGCCCATCAGTCAGTCCTGCTTGCGTGCGCGACTTGGCTGTACACGCGGTGGTTCTCCGGGCATCTTCGGGTAGTCGGGCGGGAACGGCAGCTCCCCGAGCCCGGCGCCGACGTCGCGTTCCCACCATTGAAGCAGGACGTCAATTTTGCCTGCTTTGGAGTTCATGTCACCCCAAGGATCCCCCACGGATTTCAGCCTGCCAGGCACGCTAAGGATCGTGAAGTCTTTCGGGTCCGCCGACTCAAGTTCGTCCCACGTGATTGGACAAGAGACCGGGGCATGGGCGAGCGCCCTCGGGCTATACGCGCCCGCTATGGTCCGGTCACGGTTGGCTTGGTTGAAGTCGACGAATATCCGTTCACCCCGTTCTTCCTTCCACCAGGCAGTGGTGACCTTGTCCGGCATTCGGCGCTCGAGCTCCCGGGCGGCCGCGATAACGGCATGCCGTACGTCCAAGAACTCATGCGAAGGCTCGATCGGGGCGTAGACATGAAGTCCCCGGTTTCCTGAGGTCTTGATAAAGGTGGTCAACCCGGCCTCGGCAAGTACGTTCTTCAGGGTAAGCGCGGCGGGAATCGCGTCGTCGAAATCTGTTCCGGGCTGCGGGTCCAGGTCGATCCGCAATTGGTCGGGGTTGTCGGTGTTTTCGGCACGTGACGGCCAAGGATGAAAGACCACCGTGTTCATCTGGACGGCCCACACTGCCGCGGCTGGCTCGTCGAGGACCAATTGGGGATGCGAGCGCGCACTCGGATAGATCACCTTTACCGACCGGACAAAGTCTGGGGTTCCTTTCGGCGGATTCTTGGAGAAGAACTGTTCTCCGTCGATGTTGTCCGAAAAGCGCTGCAGCGAGACCGGTCGGTCACCGTTCGCGGCTATGAATGCTTCCCCGACATCAACGATATAGCGCGCGAGATCCAGCTTGGTGAGGCCCAAATCCGGCCAGAGAACCCGGCTGGGACTGGAGATCCGCATTTCCCGGGGACCGTTCGGCCCATCAACGGTGAGGGTGGTTGCTTCGGTAGCCATGGGGACAAGTTACCCCAGCGCGACCCCGGGCGTCAGCACCACAGCGGCTCGAATGGACCAACGGTTTCCCGCCAAAAGCCATACACATCTCACGGCGACGGTTTCAGCACCATCGCCGAGCCGCCGCCGCGTCTGACCGGCTCGGCGGCGGCGATCATGCGCCCGTTCGGCCTGAACTCGATCGCGGTTGCGGCACCGATCTCCGCCGCCGAAGTGAAAGCGTCGCCGGATGGCGTGAACTGGTGGCCATACGGCGCGAGTTGACTCCCGTACGCCGTGATGAACTCCGGTTCGGCCGTGACCGTTGCCGTATTCCGTTGAGAGGCGCGCGGTGCAGCGATCGCGTCGGAAATACTCATGCCCAGGTCAACCCTGTTCACGATGGTCTGCAGCACCGTGGTGATGATCGTCGATCCGCCGGGTGAGCCGAGAGCGAGGAACGGCTTACCATCCTTGAGGATGATGGTCGGGGACATCGAGGAGCGTGGGCGCTTGCCGGGATCGATCCGGTTGGGGTCGCTCGCGCTGTAAACGGCAGAGAAATCGGTCATCTCGTTGTTGAGCAGGAACCCGCGTCCCGGCACTACGATGCCTGATCCGCCGGTTTGCTCGATGGTGAGCGTGTATTCGACCACGTTCCCCCACTTGTCGGCGACTGTCATGTTGGTCGTCGAGATGTTCTCGGTGTCCTTCTCGTCGGCGAGCGCGGCAGCGGAAGCCGGGCACACGCCGTCGTCCCCGGACACATCCCCTGCGGCGACGGGCTTCGTAGCGGCGTGCAGCGGGTCGATCTGGCAGGCGCGTTCCTTGCCGAAGAGCGGGTCAGTGAGCGCGGCGGTGGGGACATCGACAAAGGCAGGGTCGCCAACATACTTTGCACGGTCCGCAAACGCGAGCGCGCTCGCCTCGAGGTAGTGGTGCAGGGCAGCTGGCTTGGACATCTCCGAAAGGTTGACGGTGTCCAGGATGTTCAGCGCCTCGCCTACCGTGGTACCCCCGCTGCTCGACGGCGCCATGCCGTAGACGTCGAGGCCGCGGTAGTCGACGTGGGTGGGCGCTTGGTCCAGGGGCTCGTACGCGGCGAGGTCGGCTGTGGTCATGTGCCCCACGGGGATGGGCAGCTTAGTGGTGTCGGTCGTCGGCGGTGCCTGGACTGTTGCTGCGATCTCAGCGGCGAGTGGACCGCGGTAGAAGGCGCTGGTGCCCTGTTTCGCGAGGAGCCGGTACGTCGCGGCGAGGTCGTGGTTCTGGAAGATGCTGCCGACGGCGGGTGCGTCGCCTCCCGGTAGGTACAGCTTGCTCGTGGAGCTGAACGCCGCGAAGCGTTGCTTGTTGTCGAGTGTTTGTTGACGGAAAGTCGGGTCGACGACGAAGCCTCGGGTCGCGACCTTGATGGCAGGCTGCAGGGCGTCGCCAAGGCTCAAGGTGCCCCAGCGGTCCAGCGCGCGTTGCCAGGTGGCCGCGGTGCCGGGGACGCCCACGGAAACGCCGCTCGTGACGAGCTCGGGCGTGAAGTTGTACGGCTTCCCTGTGGCGGGATCGATGAACGCATCGTGCGGCATGGCCGCCGGGGCGGTCTCGCGCCCGTCGATGGTGCCGATCTTTCCGGTCTTCGCGTTGTAGAACACGAAGTAGCCGCCACCACCGATACCTGCGCTGTACGGTTCGGTCACGCCCAGGGTCGCGGCGGCGGCGACGGCGGCGTCTGCTGCGTTGCCGCCCTTGCGGAGGACCTCGATGGCGGCAGCGGATGCTTCAGGGTCTACGGTGCTGACCGCGCCGCCGTATCCGGTGGCGGTGGCGGTCTTTTCAGTCTGGCGCGGATCGGCAAAGGCGGGGTTGGCGACGGCGCCGCTCGTCACGCTCAGCGCGAGTACTGCCGTGATCGTGGCCAGTCGAAGTTTGCGATGTGACATGGTCGCTCCTCAAATGGTGGTGCGAGGTGGGTGGGGCCACCCTACTCCGCCGTTGCGCGACGCTCAACGGAATCAGGCAATCCGGCAGCCCCAACAACCCTGTGCAAACTATTGACAAACTTGTACAAGTCTTTCCATACTTGCAGGACAAGGTTTCAACGAAGCAACTGGAGGACAGATGTCGGCAAAACTCACGGATGTCGCAAAGCTGGCAGGGGTGTCCCTGGCAACGGCGTCGCGGGCATTCGGAGACCCCGGCCGCCTGGCAGCCGAAACGCGGCAGAAGGTCATGGCCGCGGCCGAACAATTGGGTTACGACGTACCCGGAGTCACGGGCAGCCGAACATTCGGCGTCATCGTCCCCGACATTTCCAACGCCGTTTTCGCCGCCCTCATCAAAGCCATCCAGGACCAGGCATGGCACGGCCGCCACCGGATGGTCCTCGCCGACACCTCGGAGTCCTCGTCGCGGGAACGGGCGCATCTCGAGTCCTTCGCGACGGGAGTGGATGGCATCATCCTTTGCTCGCCCCGACTGCCGTCCGAGCAGATTCACCGTCTCGCGGGCAGCGCACCGCTGGTGGTCATCAATGGCGAGGCGGAGCACGCCGCGCGGGTGCTCATGGAGGCCGGCGAGGGAATCCGCCAAGCCGTCGAGCATCTCTACGCCCTCGGCCACCGCAAGCTCGCGTACATTCCCGGACCCGCGTCGTCATGGGCCAACGGCCAGCGGCGTGCAGCGATCACCCGCTTCTGCGCCGACTGGGGCATCGAACTCGTCACCGTGGGGAACCAGAATGCAACGGTCGACGGCGGACTGGCCGCGGCGGCGTCGGTGGTCGCCAGCGGCGCCACCGCAGTGATTGCATACAACGATCTGGTCGCCATCGGCATGCTCGCCGGCGCCCGGAGCCTCGGCTACCACTGCCCAGAGGACATCAGCGTTGTCGGCATCGACGACCTCGACATTGCCGCCGCGGCAGAACCCGGACTCACGTCTGTCCGCGTACCCATTGACCGAAGCGGCGCCCTCAGCCTTGAGCTCCTCCTCGAGCAGATGGCCGGAAAACCGATGGCCACGGAGGCCGTCCACCTCAGTTCACAACTCATCGTGCGTGGCTCCACCTTTGCTGCACGCACCGCAGAGCAAGCCCTCCAGGGAAAGTAACCATGAGAATCGTCATCGCAGACCCCAACCTGATGCCCCACCGCTCCACTTTCGAGGCCGCGCTCCCCGAGGGTGCCCTTACCTCCTGGCACGACAGCTGGAGCGAGCATGCAGTACTCACCGACCTCAAAGATGCCGACGTCTACGTCGGGCCACGCTTCACCGAGGCCATGGGCGCGGCCGCCGGCAATCTGCGGCTTGTGCACGTCGGCGGTGCCGGCTACGACGGCATCGACGCCTCCGCGTTGCCCGCCGGGGCGGTCTGCGCGAACACCTTCCACCACGAAAGTTCCATTGCCGAACATATCGCCACCGTTTTGGTGGCCCTCCGCCGCAACCTGATCGGCCAGGACGCGGCGCTTCGGAGCGGCGTCTGGTCTTCCTCGGTCTACTCCTCCCAGATCCGGCAGCCGGAAACACTCCGCGGTGCTGTGGTGACATTCCTCGGGTTCGGGCACATCGGCGGGGCGGCATGGTCGCTCCTCAAGGCCTTCGGCGCCGAGGGTATCGCCATCACCCGCAGCGGCAGCGTGGACGCAAAGGCCAAGTCCTTGCGCTGGGCCGGCACCACCGAGCGGCTCGGCGAGGCACTCAGTGAATCGGACATCCTGGTGGTCAGCATCCCGCTCTCGGAGCAAACCGCCGGCATCATCGGCGCGGCAGAACTCGACGACCTCGGGCCGGACGGCTTGCTCGTCAACATCGCCCGCGGACCCGTCGTCGACGAAGCCGCACTCTACGAAGCCCTGAAAGACCGGCGGATCGCGGGGGCCGCGATCGACGTCTGGTACCAATACCCGGGAACTGACGGCCGCGGCGAACCGTCCACCCTGCCGTTCGGCCGGCTGGACAACATCATCATGACCCCGCACTCCTCCGGCGTCACCGCCGAGACTTTCCGCAGCCGCGCACTCGAGATCGCCGAAAACATCACCCGTCTTTCCACAAACCAGCCGCTGAAGAATGTAGTGGTTTCCCGATGACCCGAAAAATCGTCGACGTCGACGTCCTGGTAACCAGCCCGAGCCGCAACTTCGTCACCCTCAAGATCACCACCGACGACGGCATCGTCGGATGGGGTGACGCCACACTAAATGGCCGCGAACTCTCCGTCGCGAGCTACCTCCGCGATCACCTTGCCCCAGCCCTGCTGGGCAGGGACGCAGACCGCATCGAAGACACTTGGCAATACTTTTACAAAGGGGCGTATTGGCGCCGCGGGCCGGTGACGATGGCCGCGATCGGCGCCATCGACCTCGCCCTCTGGGACATCAAAGGCAAGGCCCTCGGCGTTCCGGTCTACCAGCTCCTGGGCGGCGCAGCCCGCGACAAGATCCTCACGTACACGCACGCCACCGGCTGGGACCTGCCCGAATTGCTGGACTCGGTTGACCAGCGCCGTGAACAAGGCTTCCGCGCCATCCGCGCCCAGTCCGGCGTCCCCGGGCTCGACAAGGTTTACGGCGTCACCAAGGGTGCCGCGAGCTACGAACCCGCCGGCCGCGGTGCCGGACCTGTCGAAGAAGACTGGGACACCGCCGCCTACCTGCGCCACGCACCAAAGATCCTCACCGCAGTCCGTGAGCACGTCGGCCCCGAGCTCAAGCTCCTCCACGACGTCCACCACCGGCTCAACCCCACCGAGGCAGCCCGCTTGGCCCGCTCCTTGGAAGACGTGGACCTCTTCTGGCTCGAAGACGTCACACCCGCGGAGAACCAGCGTTTGCTCCGCACGCTGCGCCAGCAGACCACCATTCCTTTGGCCATCGGCGAAGTCTTCAACACCGTCTGGGATGCCGAGTTGCTCATCACTGAACGGCTCATCGACTACATCCGCACCGCCGTCGTACATGCCGGAGGCATCTCCCACGTCCGGAAGATCCTGGCCTTCGCTGAGGTGTACCAGATCAAGGGCGCACCGCACGGCCCGTCCGATGTCTCCCCCATCAACCTGTCTGCATCACTGCACCTCGGCCTGGCCACGAGCAACTTCGCCATCCAGGAATACATGGGCTACGACCCCAAGGTGTCCGCGGTCTTCCAATCGAGCTTCCGCTTCGAAGACGGTTACCTGCACCCCGGTGACGAGCCGGGCCTGGGCGTCCAGGTGGACGAAGATGCCGCTGCGAGGTTCCCCTACACGCAGGCCTACCTGCCCATCGCACGGGAGCTCGACGGCTCCATGAAGGACTGGTGAACCATGGCCACGCCACGCCTCCCGCGGCTGAACGCCGAAACCCCCGGAGTCCTTCGCCGGACCGTCGCCCCTGCTCCCGGCATCGTGCACCTCGGTTTTGGGAACTTCCATCGCGCGCACCAAGCGGTCTATACGGATGCCGCCGTCGCGGCGCACGGCGGCGATTGGGGAATCATCGGAATTTCCAGCCGTTCCTCAGCCATCACCGATGCCATGCACGCCCAGGACATGCTCTACACCGTCGTCGAAATCTCGCCCGACGGATCCAAGTTCTCGACCCCGCGCGTGCATACGGACGCCTTTGTCGCGGCACAGGAACCACAACGCGTCGTGGCCGCCATTGGCGCCGAGGCCACGCGCATCGTATCCCTGACGGTCACCGAAAACGGCTACACCTACAGCCCCGCGACTGGCTCCTTGAACGTTGCCGATCCTGACGTCCAGCACGACCTCGCGAACAGCTCAGTTCCCCGGACGCCGATCGGGCAGATCGTCCGCGGACTCCAGCAGCGGGCGCGCACTCATGGCAAAGCAGTGACGGTCCTCAGCTGCGACAATCTTGCAGACAACGGGCACCACACCCAACGCCTGGTACGCGAATTCGCATCACTGCTCCCGGCCGGCGAGGCCGCCGAGACGGTGCAGTGGATCGATGCCAACGTCACCTTCCCCTCGTCGATGGTGGACCGGATCGTGCCCGCCACGACGGACCACTACCGCAGCCTCGTCGCCGAGCAACTCGGCTATGCGGACCAGATCCCCGTGCCAGCCGAGCCGTTCACGATGTGGATCCTGGAGGACAACTTCATAGCGGGCCGCCCGGCATGGGAGGCTGCGGGGGCTATCTTTACTGACGACGTCGCGGCGTATGAGCAGCTCAAGGTCCGGCTCCTGAACGGCACCCACTCGCTGATCGCCTACCTCGGAGCCCTGTCCGGTGCGGCCACCATTCCGGACGCCACGGGCATCGACTTCATCGAAGCCGCCGCGCGCCGCGTCCTCCGCGACGAGTACCTGCCGAGCGTAACGGTGCCCGCGGCTGTCGACGTCGAGGCCTACGAGGAGCAACTCTTTTCGCGTTGGCGTAACTCGGCATTGGGGCACCGGACCAGCCAGGTGGGCAGCGATGGTTCCGTCAAGCTCCGCCAGCGGATCCCGATTCCCGCCTTGGAAATGCTCGACGGCGGCGCGATCCCCCACGACCTCGCCCTCACCGTCGCCGCGTACCTGTCATGCATCGCGCCTCTTCGGGGATTCGACCCCGGCAACCACGCCAACGAGATGCAAGACCCCGCCCGGGAAACACTCCAGGAGCTCGCAGCGGGATCCACGTCCGGAAGGGACCTCGCAGCCAAGGTACTCGGCGAACACCATCTTCTCGGCGACGAACTCGCGACTCGTGAAGACTTCATCCGCCGCACTGGTGAGCTGATCGACATCATCCACCGGCAAGGCCCCCTCGCCGCCGCAAGCGCGGCAGCCGAATCCACCTCGCTTCTTCCCGCACAGACCCGGAGCATCCGATGACCAGCCAAGCAGTCCGCCGCGCCGACGGAACCTCCCTGCCGCTGACCACGGAAGCGGCCGTCCTGCACGGCGCAGGAGCTCTCCGTATCGAACAGAAACCCCTGAAGCCCCTCGGGCCGAACGATGTCCTCATTGAAATGTGCTCGGGCGGCATCTGCGGCTCGGACATGCACTACTTCGCCGATGGCCGCAACGGCACCAATGTCCTCCAGCAGCCTACGGTCCTCGGCCACGAGGGAGCCGGCGTCGTCATCGCACGCGGTGAGGCGGCCAGCATCGCCGCGGGCACCGCCGTCGTGATAGAACCGGCGCTGCCATGCCGGAGCTGCCCCACGTGCCTCTCCGGACGCTACAACCTCTGCCCGACGGGGACGTGCTTCGGTTCCCCGCCCACCGACGGCTTGTTCGCCCGCCACGTAGTGGTGCCCGAAGCCGCGCTTCACGTTCTGCCGGAGAGCGTCCCGGCGGAGATCGGGGCGGCCATCGAACCGCTCGCCGTCGCCGTCTGGGCGGTTGAACGCGCCCAGGTGCAGGCCGGACACCGGGTGCTGATCACAGGCGCAGGGCCGATCGGCCTGCTCGTGGCGCAAGTGGCGGCCTCCCGCGGCGCGTCGGAGATCATCGTGACAGACGTCAACGACGACCGTCTGGCCGTTGCCGCCCGGTTCGGCGCCACTGGGACCATCAACACCTCGGTGACGGCCTTGGATCTGAAAGACATGGATCGCCTGATCGAATGCTCCGGCAACACCAGGGCACTGGCTGACGGCATCCTGACACTGGCCCCCGCCGCCCGGGCAACCGTCGTCGGTCAGGCTCGCCCCACCGTCGACGGGATCCCGCTCGGCTTCCTCCAACGCTTTGAAATCGATCTGGTGACCGCGTTCCGGTACGCCAACGCCTTCCCGACGGCGATCCGGCTCGCCTCCTCAGGGGTAGTGGACCTCCGGTCAATCATCACCGCAACATTTCCCCTCGCCAACGCGGCGGCCGCACTCACGGCCCCCGTGACAGACCCCATCAACCTCAAAGTCCTCATTACCTACTGACTCGGCCCAAGTACGGGCCAGCGGACATCCATTCAAAGGAGTATGGAAATGACCACAGCAGCAAACCTCCCGCCCACGCCGGTGGACCAAAGCAAGGTCCGGAAGGCCGCCGTCGCCGGACTCATCGGCACCACGCTTGAACTGTACGATTTCGTCATCTACGGCACTGCGTCGGCACTCGTCTTCAGCAAGCTCTTCTTCCCCAACATTTCCCCCGCGGCGGCGCTGCTGGCCAGTTTCAGCACCTTCGCCGTCGGGTTCCTGTTCCGGCCCCTCGGAGGGATTTTCTTCTCCCACTTCGGTGACCGCCTCGGCCGCAAGTGGGTCCTGGTGGTCACTCTGCTTCTCATGGGTGGGGCGACCCTGGCGATCGGGCTTCTGCCGACCTTTGGCCAGGTAGGACTCCTTGCCCCGATCCTGCTGTGTGTCTGCCGCGCGGCGCAGGGCTTCGGCGCCGGAGCGGAGCAATCGGGCGGCGCAACACTGCTCACCGAATCTGCCGCGCCTGGAACCCGAGGCAAACTGGCCTCCCTCATCATGGTCGGCGCCGCCGCCGGAACGGCACTCGGAGCACTCGTGTGGATCGCGGCCCAGTCGCTTGCACCCAACGACATGCTCACATGGGGCTGGAGGCTCGTCTTCCTCTCCAGTATCTTCGTCACCATCGCCGCGCTGGTCATCCGGCGGAAGCTTGACGAATCACCCGTCTTCGAAGAGATCAAGCAGGCCCGCACGGAACCCCCGGCACCCCTGCGGGAAGTTGCCAAGTACGGCAAGGCCAACGTCCTGCGCGTCATCCTGATGAACCTCGGCGTCAGCACCCAGTCCTACACCATCCAGGTGTTCATGGCCTCGTACCTCATCACCGTGATCGGAACGGACCCGAAGTTCATTCCCCCGGTGCTCCTCATCGGCTCGCTCTGTGGCGGCGTCGCGGCTGTGTCGTTCGGAATCCTTTCCGACAAGATCGGACGCCGACGCGTCGTCTCACTCATCACCGGCGCCCTCATCCTCTTCCCCGCCCCTGCGTTCCTGCTGCTGACCACGGGCTCGCCGGTAGCCATCGTGTTGGTAATCGTGGTCGGCTTCGTCCTGGCATGCCAAGGCGTCGTGGGCGTGCACATGAGCTACTTCCCTGAGATCTTCGGCAGCCGTTACCGCTACGCGGGTGTCACCTTGGGCCGCGAATTCTCGTCCATCATCGGCGGAGGCATCGCTCCCATGATCTGCGCGGCGCTGCTGGGCATGTTCAGCAACTCATGGATTCCTGTGGCGATCTACATGTCGGTGACCATGCTCATCAGCTTCATCGCCACCCGCATGTCACCGGAAACGCTCAACCGCGATTTGACGGACCCTGAGGACGCCGCACACGGCAAAAGCGGGGTTGCCCCGGTGACCTCCGAAGCGCAACACGTCCAATAGCACCCAGGCTTCCCGACGGCGGCGCGTGCCGCCGTCGGGAACGCCCGCCAGCCAACCAAGATACGAAGGACATCCAATGCTCAGCCTCGAGAACCCGGGCACTGCCTCCCGTCCAGCCCCGTCCGCAATCCTCCGCGACTCCAGGGTCGTTGCAGTGCTGCGGGCTAGGCACGCCAAGGACTATAGCCCCGTCATCGAAGCCCTCCGGGACGGCGGGGTGCTCAGTATCGAGCTGACGCTAAGCACCCCGGGAGTATTCGAGGAGCTTCCCCTCCTGCTGGAGCGGTTCGGCGAATCCGTGGAAATCGGCGTCGGCACGGTGACGACGGCTGCCGAGGCCGAAACGGCACTCGACCTGGGCGCCGCGTACGTCGTTACGCCCATCACCGAACCGGACGTCATCACCGCCTGCACCCGACGCGGCGTGCCCGTCTTTCCTGGTGGGCTCACACCCACCGAGCTCCACACCGGTTGGAAGCTGGGCGCCACGGCCGTCAAGGTCTTCCCCGCCTCCACGGTCGGGCCCGGCTACATATCGCAACTCCGCGGCCCCTTCCCCGACATCCAGGTGGTCCCTTCCGGCGGCGTCAATATCGAAGACGTACCTGCATGGATTCGCGCAGGAGCATTGGCAGTCAGTCTCGGAGGACCGCTCCTCGGTGACGCCTTCAAAGGCGGGAGCCTGACTGAACTGACCGCACGGGCCCGGCGGGTCCGAAACTTCGTTGATGAGGCACGTGAATCCCTATGAGTCACGGAACATATGTCGTCACCCTTGGCGAAACCATGGCGCTCATGGCTTCGGACAAGGCCGGCCCGCTTGCCCATGCGTCCACCATGAGCCTCGGCATCGGAGGGTCTGAGTCCAATGTTGCCATCGGCCTGCAACGTTTGGGTGTCCAAGCCGTCTGGTGCGGCCGGATCGGCGCGGATTCCCTCGGCCAGCTTGTAGCGCGGGAGATCCGCGCTGAGGGCGTGGATGTCCGCGCAATAGTCGACGACGACGCGCCCACGGGTCTGATGATCAAGGAACGTCGGACCCCCACAGCCCAGAAAGTTGCGTATTACCGTTCCGGCAGTGCAGGCTCACGGATGGTCCCCGACGACATCGACGAACGGCTGATTGCCGGGGCCGCCCTGCTCCACGTCAGCGGAATCACCCCGGCGCTTTCTCCGCAAGCCGCTTCCACCCTTCAGTACGCTATCGCCGCAGCCAAATCATCCGGTGTTCCGGTCTCTTTCGACCTGAATTACCGCAGTAAGCTCTGGAGCGCCGAGGCCGCCGGGAGTGCCTATCGCGAGATTATCCCGGACGTCGACATCGTTTTCGCCGGTCTCGAAGAGGCCGAACTCGCGGTCGGGACAGTCCGCGACGCCGAAGAGGCCGCCAGGCGCATCGCGGCCCTGGGTCCCAGCCAAGTGGTTATCAAGTTGGGTGCAGACGGCGCTTTGGCATTTGTCGACGGCGAGGTTTTCAGGCAGGGCGCACTGGTCATCGATGCCCTTGATACCGTGGGTGCCGGAGACGCGTTCGTCGCGGGCTACCTGGCCGAATTCGTCGGAGGCTTGGAGGCTGAGGAGCGTCTTCAGACAGCAGTCAGCACGGGTGCTTTTGTGTGCCTCGTCCCCGGCGACTGGGAGGGACTCCCCCGGCGCGATGAACTGCCACTCCTCGGGAACCACGAACCGGTCAGTCGATGAGCAAATTCTTCATAGGGGCCTATGCGGCAGCACCAAGCTTGAGCGGTTGGGATCCGTCGGCTGAAGGCAGCTTCCTCAAGTCTGTCCTGGAACTGGACGGCGTTGCCGGCCTCGAAGTCCCCTTCGCGGGGAAGCTGCACAAGGACGACGAATCCTGGTTCTTGCGGCAGTTGCCCGAGCAAGCAGACTTCATCGTGACCACCATTCCGGGGACAATGGCACGCCTTGGGTCAGACCCCGGCTTCGGCTTGGCTTCAACATCCAGTGCCGGGCGCAAGGCGGCAATCGACTTCATTCGAGAGGCGCTGAACGCCGCCGAGAGACTCAACGAAAGCCTTGCGCGAGCCGCGGTTGTTGCCGTTGAGATCCATTCAGCGCCTTGGGCAGATGGACAGCGGGCTTCTGCGTCCGCCTTGGCCGATTCGCTGAAGGAAATTTCTGACTGGCAGTGGAACGGTACGCAGATTGTGCTTGAGCACTGTGATGCGTTTGTCCCCGGCCAAGTGCCTTCCAAGGGATTTCTCCCGCTCCACGTTGAAGCGGAAACAGTGCACCGGGTGAACGAGTCAAGTGGCCGGCCCATGGGCATTGCCGTCAATTGGGGGCGTTCAGTGATTGAGCAACGCAGCCCGGATGCCGCTCTGGAGCAGATCAACTTCCTGCGCGGGAGTGACCTGCTCGGAGGGTTTGTGCTCTCGGGCTGCGCAGGGGTTGATACCCGGTACGGCGCTGCGTGGGGCGATGTGCACGTGCCTCCTGCGCCTCCAACCTCGCTGTGCGCCCGTCCGGACGTCGAATCGCCGGGGGACCTGGATGTCCTCGAGTCGGGGTCCCTCTTGACGGTGGACCGCATGGAGGAATGCCTGCGCGCTGCGGGTCCGGCGAGCGGCGAAGATTTTCGGGGAATCAAGGTTGCCGCCCCTCCGCACGCAACAGTGGAGCAGCGCGTGGCAGTCATCTCGAAGACGCTCGAGCTGGCCCGCGCTGCGGAGAGGCAGGGCGGGCAGGGCAGGACAGGAAAGTAGCGGGAAGGCCGAATCGACCCTCCCGCTACGGGATGCGCGCTCTGGAGCTGGCCTTCTGGCCGGGAAGCCTAGCGCTTGCCGACGTCCGAGTTGCCCTCGGCGTGGGCGCGGTCCGGCTTATGGTGGTCCTCGACCTTGGACTCGTGGTCCGTCCTACTGCGTCCGGCGACTTCGTCCTTGGCTTCGTTCACACCGTCGTCGTCGCGATCGGCGGCCTGAACCGCCGGCACATCGGACGAAGGTGAAGCCTTGGGAGGAGCCGGGGCCGGTGAACTCGGAGTCGGGGCCGGCGCCGGGGCCCCGGGCGCATCCTCAGCTGGATCCTCGGCGGCGGGAGCCGACGGCGAGGGGGCCGGGGACTCCGTCTCAGGAGCCTTTACAGGGGACACCGCCGTCGTCGGGGAAACCGACGACGGCGGGGAGAATACCCGAGGAGCCGACGACGGCGCGTCAGCCGATGCGGTGGACACTGGGGCCGGCGCTTCGGTAGTGGTGATGCTGGTAAAGGCGGCGGCGCCGCCTCCTGCTGCGATGGCACCCGCTGTGATCATCGTGATCACGGTTTTACTGGCTGCGAGGCTGGTCAGAATAGGCATTGGAGACCTCCGGAATTCTCTTCTTGATTGCTCATTGGATATTTCACGGACTGGGTTGCGGTTGCCTTACCGCGCGTTCCGGTATCGGAACTCCCGCAGCCAACGTAGGCACAGATGAGGCTGGATATCAGCCCTTCGGACGGGAGTTCCAGCCTTTGTTCACCCACCGTTCATCTCGCCCGGCGACTTTCGGCCTAACCGTAACCTTCCCCTAGAGCCTGACGATTACCCCCGAGGGGACGAATGTCCATGGCCCGGCAAGCGGGCCTAGACTGTACGGGCTCCGTCGGTTCGAAGAAAGCGAGGTGAAACCGTGCCTGATGGCCCTATTGCTGGAGACAGCGATGCCCTTGTAGCTGGTCGGTACAGGCTGGGAACCTTGATCGGCCGCGGCGCCACCGCGTCGGTGTACCGGGCGCAAGATGAGAGGCTAGGCCGCGACGTGGCGCTGAAGCTCTTTTCTCCCCTGCTCGGCGGGCCGGACGAGCTTGCCCGGCAGGAAAACGAGATGCGGCTCCTGGCGACATTCAATCATCCCTCACTCGTCACTCTCTTCGACGCCGGTACCGACGATCGGGACCCGGAGCATGCCCGGACATTCCTTGCCATGGAACTGATTCACGGTCCGGACCTGTATGCCAGATTGCGGGGCCGACCGCTGTCGACCCAGGACGTGGCCCATATAGGAGCGGATCTGGCTTCGGCCCTGGACTACGTCCATGGGCGCGGGATCATCCACCGCGATATCAAACCCGCGAATGTCCTCCTGCCTGATGCCCCCGTAGGATCCCCCATCCGGCCCAAGCTCACAGACTTCGGGATCGCCCGGATCATCGAGGGAACGCGCCTGACCGCAACAGGCACGATGGTGGGAACCGCTGCCTACCTGAGCCCGGAACAGGCCACCGGCTCTGTCCTCGGACCGTCAAGCGATCTCTACTCCCTCGGACTCCTCCTCCTCGAATGCCTGACCGGAAAGCTCGAATACCCGGGAACCAGCGTGGAGTCGGCCGTTGCGAGGCTCCACCGCCCACCCCGTGTACCGGAGGCCCTGGGGGCGCGCTGGGTTGACCTCCTCACCGCCATGACATCGACTGAGCCTTCCGTACGGCCCGGCGCACTGGAGGTTGAGCAAGCACTTCGGGGCGCCGTCAGTTCCGGCGTCCCTGCGGCGACGCCCGTTGGCGCCAACGGAGCCACGCACACCCTTCCCCGCATGCCCGACCGCCCGCCCCGCACAGCCAAGGAAACCATGCAGATGCGGGTGCAGCCCGAGGCAACGGCGGGGCGAGGGAAGCCCGTAAGCCGCGCGCGCAGATCGGCGTGGGCTGTCGGCGCCGCACTTCTGACCGCCGCCCTGGTGATCGTTGGCGTGAGCGCCTTCCAGCCTCCTGCTCCCGCAGCCCCGGACCCGTCCGTCTCGGCAACGCCCACGCCCAACACCCCTACGCCAACGCCCTCACCCAGCATTGAGCCATCCACGCCGGCCGCGCCTGTTCCGGTGGCACCGGCACCGGGACATCACAAGAGCAACGGCAAGGGAAGTGGCGGTTAGGAACCGGCGCTGAGCTGACGAAAGCTGGCTTTGCGGGTCGTACTTAAACTCGCGGAGCTCCTGCGGGCAACTGCAGCCCGGACGGCAACGACCCGTTTGACTACCGTCCAGGTGCATCGAAAAGGGGAGGGTCGGCACGCCGACCCTCCCCTTCGTTCCTGCTGTTGCTAGATTCCGCCGTCGCGGGTGTCCCGGGTCACGATTCGGTCCCCCGTGACCGGGTCAACTGTGGCGCGGCTTTCGCTGATTCGGCGGGTCCGGCGCGGGCCGAACACGAAAAGGGAAACGAGCAAGCCGATGACGCCAACGACCATCAGGATGTAGCCGACCATATGGAGGTCGATGAAAGACACGACATCTCCGGGGATGGCGAAGGCCAGGATGGCGCCTATCGCGATAAGGAAGATGGATGATCCGATTCCCACTGCTGTACCTCCTGCTGAACCGCGGACCCGGCGGTGGCGGGTATTACTAAGGTTACTTTGCATCGCCAAAGCTACACGTCAGCACCTCATCCGGCAACCACGCGCCGCGGATCCGGTATCCGAGCGGCATATCGCTAAAACACTAAGGGTGCTTTGTTTTTTGGTGACCGCCGGGTACGGTCCATTAGAGGACGACCATATGTGTCTATTGGGGAGGTCAGCGAATGGCTGGGAAGTTTGAACTGTTTGTCGATGCCCGGGAACGCTACAGGTTCCGGCTGAAGGCAGCGGATGGGACCGTCATGGCGGTCTCGAAGGATTTTGAGACCAAACGCGCCGCAGTGGTGGGAATCCGCGAAGTGCGGGCATGTGCGGGAATGGGACTGATCACGGACCTGTGTCCGAGCCAGCCGGCCGCATCGGGGGCGGCACCGGAAGCCTCCTCCCCTGCCCCGGCCGAAGAGGGGCAGCCCCGGGTCCGGAATTGGCTGGGCCGAACCTCTATCGTCCGTAGGCGCACCCACAAAGCGCTGACGTCCAAGCGTTGGCTGAACCTGGTCAAATAGAACCTGGTCGAATAGCACGGGTCGAATAGCACGGAACTGCAGAAATGGCCGGAACTCCATGAGTCCCGGCCATTTCCATTGCATTCAGTACGAGTTCATGGCTTCCGGCGGTTGGGTGGTCCATTCGGTCTCGGTGGCCCGCATCCAGGGATACGGCAGGAGTTCCTCCAAGCCGACGCTTCCAACCTCTCCCCCGGCATCAACCAGGACAGTTGCCTCGGCCCCATAGTTCCGCAGCAGCTCCCGGCAAACGCCGCAAGGATTGGTGACCTGGGGTTCGCCGTATTCGTCCATGCTCACTGCGACAGATGACCGGATGGAGGCTTCCTGCGCAATGCGGGCATTGGCGAGGGCGCTGGATTCGGCACACACGTTGATTCGTTTCGAGCCGATGTGAAGGCCCAGGTAGATCGCCCCTGACTCGCCCCGCATGGCCGCGGCCACCCGGTGGTTCTCGCCGTGGTGGGCGGTGAGAAGCAGCTGACGTGCCGCGGTGTAGAGCTCCACATCGGACTGGCTGAGGTCGAACGAGATCACATTCCTAGCTTCCAATGAAGATGCCATTCTTCCGCCGGGCGAGGACGTAGAACACAATGCTCAACACGGACAGGACGGCGACGTAAACCGGGAAGATCCACGATGCATTCATGGACTGGAGCCAGACCAGGAGGTAAGAGGCCGTGCCGCCGAAGATGGCGACGCCAATTCCATAACCAAGGGAAGTTCCGGCGCCGCGGCAGGACTTGGGCATCAGGGAACTCGTGACGACGTTGTACAGGGTCATGTTCAGCACCAGGACAACCGAGCCGCCCAGGAGGACTGCGGCGAATCCGCCGATGCCCGGACGGACGTACATGAGCATCAGGAAGACCGAAGGAATGGACAGCGCGCGGGTGATCAGGAACCACTTGGAAATGGACTTCCCATCGGCGAACTTGCCGACCACCAGGCTGCCGACTACCAGCACCACGCCAAGAATGGTGGTGAGGGCGAAGACGGCGGTGGCGTCTTCTTTGAAGCCGCTGCGGGCCGCGGTGGGCAGTCCCGTGTTCCAGGCGTAGTTGTAGGCTTGCGCCGCTCCGACGACGAAGGTGATGGCCAGCACGCTCAGCCAGTGCTTGCGCACCCCGCCCCAAACGGCTTTCGAGGAGTTCTCTGCAAGCTCCTCGGGCCGCATGGTTTCCGGAAGGGTCCGGCGAAGGTAGACCACAATGAAGCCGAAGATTGCGCCCACGATGAAGGGAACGCGCCAACCCCAGTCGGCCATGACGGCCCCGCTCAGCATCAGGCTGCACAGGTAGCTGACCAGCGAGGCAAGGAGAATGCCTGAGTTGACGAAGAACGAAATAATGCCTGCGACGAACCCTTCGCGTCCCACGGGAACCAGTTCGACGGCGTGTGCGGTGGAGAGCGGAGCTTCAACACCGGTGGAGATGCCCTGCACGATGCGGCAAATCAGGAGGATGACGCCGGCAGCGCCGCCGATCTGCTGGTACGTCGGACACAGGGCGATGATCAGCGTGGTGACTGCCATCATCATGATGGACCAGAGCATCACTTTTCGACGGCCTATTCTGTCGGCGAAAGTACCGAGCAGGACGCCGCCGAGCGGACGGAACGCGAAGCCGACGGCGAAGACCGCCAGGGCGTTAAGGGTTGCGGCGGTGGGATCCTGCGAGGGGAAGAACTTTGGCCCGATGAAGGCCGACAGGAGTCCGAAGACCATCCAGTCATACCACTCAAGGGTGTTCCCGAGTCCGAGGCCCAGCAGCCCACGGCGGATTTCCGGAGAGAGCCGGGATTTCCGGGCGCTCTCCGGGCCATTCTTGACGACAGTGTCAGTCATGATTCTTTCCTTCCTCCGCACCTTCGCGGTGCGTGAGGGTACGGATCACCGTTGACATCCAGGAGGGTATGGACGGTGATCGAAACTATCATTTTGGCTTGGTCCGGCAGGGCTGCCGAACCAGCTCACCTCATGGGAAGCGAGTTAGCCCAGATAGCTACGCGTGCCTCTTCGTAGCGCTTTGAAGCAAACGGGGACATCCAGTCCGGTAAAGGGAACGTGGATGGCTTGCTTGGATGCCGCAGGATCAGTATGGGAAACACGAGGGGGACGTGGGGCTGGGCTGGGCCTTCCGCCGGAAGGCTGAAGCGCCCGCGTCTCTGATCGTGTTGCAAACTTCCCCACGTGATGCGACTCACTTAACTATATTGAAGATATTCACCAGGTCAATGCTTTTTGATAAATAGCCCGCGCCGAAAAAATCTTCACCAAACCATTGATTCGCTAAAATTTTTCACTATAGTTATGTGAGTCAGCTCACCGAGAGAAAGCTGGATCATGACCAACGAGATCATCACGGCATCCTCACCGGCCGGCACGAGCGCGCTTCTGGCAACTGTCGGCAACAAGGTCCGCACGATGCGCAAGGACAAGGGGATGACCCTGTCCAAACTCTCGGAAATCACCGGTCTCAGCCCGGCGATCGTCAGCCAGATCGAACGTGGGCTGGCCAATCCGTCATTCACCACCTTGGCACAGCTGGCTCACGGTCTGGACATTCCCGTCGGGAAATTCTTCATCGGTCAGGAAGAGACCAGATCGCCGGTTGTCCGCAAGGCCGAACGGCGAAACCTCAAAGGCGTTACCAAGAAGTCCGTGGGAGAGGCAGTCTACGAGCTCCTGACCCCGGACCTCAACGGCGCCTTGGAGGCCCAATGGATCGTGAGCCCGCCAGGCCACGACACCAGCGCCACTCCTTTCCGCCATAGCGGCGAGGAATTCGGCATCATCCTCTCGGGAAGGAAAGACATCTTCCTGGACGGCCAGTGCTACACGCTTGAGGCGGGCGATTCGATCACTTTCTCGTCGGATACGCCTCATTGGTACAAAAACAGCTACGAAGAGGTATGCGTAGCAATATGGGTCAACGCCCCTCACGTGTGGTGATCACCCGGCGCTAGCCGCCGCCTGCTCCCACACACGCACGGACCCTTGGACGTCCGTTCGCAAACATCTCTATTTCCGTGTCCAGGTCCCGCGGGACCTCTACTCGTCATGCCCTCCGCCCGGGCCTGGTTCGCTGCGTGCATCGCCGCGAACTCCTCCTGGGCACCTCGTCTAGACCCCGGCAACCGTTCCAACGGCATGCCCGCCGGGAAGTAAGGATCCTCCTCCATGAACTCCTTTGCCAGCACATCGTCACTGGAACTCAGTACGACGACGGCGGATCTCACCGCGCCCGTCATCTCCCGCTCCGCTGTTCTCGTGGTCGGCGGTGGGCCCGCCGGCGTGGCCGCCGCGGTCACCGCAGCACGTTCCGGCGCATCCGTGACGCTCCTGGAGCGCTACTCCTCGCTCGGCGGGCTTGCCTCCGGAGGCATGGTCCTGGTGCTCGACGACATGATCAACGGCCAGGAAATCACGGTCACCGGCATCGTTTCGGAGTACGTGGAACGCCTCGAGAAGCTCGGCCTGGCCATCGTTCCGCCTGCCGATGACCGCAAGACCTCCGAGGAACTCTGGAACAAGTGGGGCCGCTACGGCACCTTCGACTTCCACTCTCACACCAACCCCAAGCCGATTTGCTACGCCGCAGCCTTCGACCCCGACGGCTGGAAGCGGGTCTCCAACGACCTCGTCCGCGAAGCGGGGGTCAACCTCCGCCTCCACTCGTGGTTCTCCCGCCCGATCGTGGACAACGGCGTCATCAAGGGTGTCATTTGCGAGACCAAGTCCGGCCCGCAGGCGTTCATGGCGGACATCGTCATCGACACGACCGGAGACATCGACGTCGCCTCCCGTGCCGGCGCGAGCCACATCAAGGACAGCTACCTAACCACGCTCGTTTTCCGCCTGGGCAACGTTGACACCGCCGCCGCAGAGGCTTTCGAGCAGGCCAACCCGAAGGAAGCCCGCGCCATCAACCGCACCATCAAGCGCCTCCTCGGCGGCGCCTGGGAACTGTGGTGGCTCAAGACACCGATCGACGGCGTCGTCTGGTGCAACGCTCCCCACATGACCGGATACGACGGCGTGGACCCGGCGGACATGACCGCCGCCGAGTTCGCCGCACGGGACCGGATCACCGAGGCCGTTGAGTACGTCCGCGCCCATCTGCCGGGCTTTGAGAACTGCTACATGCTCGACGTCGCCTCCCAAATGGGCGTAAGGCAAACCCGCCTGCTCGAGGGCGAATACGTCATGACGAAGGACGACGTCACCTCCCGCCGCCACTTTGCGGACACCGTGGCCCGCGGCCGCGATTACTACTACCCGTACCGCTCTCTGCTTCCCAAGGAAGTGGACCAGCTGCTCGTCGCCGGCCGCCACTACTCGGCCACCCCGGAAGCGCAGAAGATGTCCCGCGAGATCCCGCCCTGCATGGCCATGGGCCAGGCAGTCGGCGTCGCCGCGGCGCTGGCGGTCGAAAACGGCACCCTCGTCCGCGAGGTTTCCGCCCTGGACATCCAGCAGGGCATGCGCCGGCACGGTGCGGACCCTGGCGACGTCCCGTCGTCGAACGCTACCCTTGACAGCGAAGCGGCGGTGGGGGCATGAGCACCGACACCCTTCTCGATGAGTTTGAGGAAACCACGACGGCGGTGCCCGGCGCCGCTGCCAAGCCCAACGGCATCCCGCTCCCCCTCGACGGAATCAAGATCGTGGACTTCACCCAGGTGTTCATGGGACCGTCCTGCACCCAGCTGCTGGGCGACTACGGCGCGGACATCATCAAGGTGGAACGTCCGGGCGCCGGCGACATCTCGCGCAACTCGTTCCCCGACAAGGACGGCCAGGACAACCCCATTTTCCTGTCCATCAACCGGAACAAGCGAAGCGTTTCCGTGGACACCCGCACCGACGAGGGCAAGGCCGTCCTCCGCCGGGTCATGGCCGACGCCGACGTCGTCGTCAGCAACTTCCGTTCCGGCGTGATGGAGCGGATGGGCTTCGGCTATGAGGAACTGAAAGCCGCGAACCCGGGCATCATCTGGGCCTCCGGCACTGGCTTCGGCCCGGTTGGGCCGTACTCCCACAAGGGCGGCCAGGACGCGATCGCACAGGCATACTCAGGCGTGATGTGGCGGCGCGAGTCGGACGACGTGAAGCCGGCCATCTACCCCACCACGCTGTGCGACTACATCACGGGCATGCACCTCATGCAGGGCATCCTGCTGGCGTTGCGCACCCGGGAGAGGTCCGGCGTCGGGCAAAAGGTCGAGGTGACAATGTACGACTCCATGCTGCACTTGCAGATGCAGGAGGCCTGCATGCAGCTCAACCGCGGCTACGAAGTCAACTGGGGCGCCATGCCACTGAGCGGCGTCTTTGAAACCACCGACGGCGCCGTCTGCATGGTCGGCGGCTTCACCCCCGATCCACTCGCGCGGATTTCCGAAGCGCTGGGCCTGGACGAAGACCTCACCCAAAGGCCGGAGTTCGCCAACCTGGAGCAGCAGTTCAAGCACAAGCCGGCCCTGCAGGCGATCTTCCGGGAACGCATCGCCACGAACACCACCGAGTACTGGACCAACCAGCTGGAAAGCCAAGGCCTGCTCAACGCCCCCGTCCACACCCTGGAACAGGCCCTCGCCGATGCCCAGACCGAGGCCAACGGCATGATCGTCGAGGCCGAGCACCCGGGCGTCGGCACCGTGAAGATGCTCAATGCCCCGATTCGCTTGTCTGCGACGCCGCCTTCCATCCGGCGCGTAGCGCCGCGGCTCGGCGAGCACAACGTCGAGGTCCTCCTGGAGAACGGCTTCGACGCTGAAACCATCGAGCGCCTGCAGAAATTGGGAGTTCTCCGGTGACTGCTTCGATGGATGAGAAGGCAATCTCAGTTCCCAACGCAGTTGACGAGGTCACGCTGACCATCGAAAACCACGTGGCCACTGTGGTGATCGACCGCCAGCACGTGCTCAACGCGGTGGACGGGACTGCCCAGGCCAGGCTCAATGACATCTGGAACCAGATCGAAGCCGATCCTGACGTGCGCGCCGTCGTCATCACCGGTGCCGGCACGCGGGCGTTCTGCGTCGGTGCTGACATGTCCGCCTCCGCCGTGGACAAGACCGGCCTGCAGTACTGGGCGGAGCTTGACCCCAACGGTTTCGGCGGACTGAGCCTGCGGACGAGCCTGGACATTCCGGTCATTGCCCGGGTGAACGGCTATGCGCTTGGCGGCGGCATGGAGATCGTGCTCGGCGCCGACATCGTCGTTGCCGCGGACACGGCCCGCTTCGGCCTCACCGAACCGCGGGTCGGGCGCCTGGCGCTCGACGGCGGCATCCACCAGTTGGTGCGCCGCGTCCCCTACACGCAAGCGATGGGCCTGCTCCTCACCGGCCGGAAGGCCGAGGCTGCAGAGATGCAGTCGATGGGCCTCGTCAACGAAGTTGTTCCCGCTGGGGAGCTCGACGCCGCGGTGCAGCGCTGGGTGGACCAGGTCCTCGCCTGCGCGCCGAGCTCCGTCCGGGCCGTCAAGCAAATGGTCAGCAGAACGAGCCACTTGAGTGCCGCGGAAGCCCGCGGCCTCAGGCTGCCGGCCCTCATGGCCGCCCTCGACAGCGAAGACTCCGCCGAAGGCGTACGCGCCTTCCAGGAAAAGCGCCCGCCTGTGTGGCCGGGCCGCTGAATGCAGCACGAACAGATGCAAGACACCGAACTTCAGCACGCACGGAAGGACATTCCAATGCGGGAAGCACTAGCACCCGGAGTGTGGGGCGTCGTCGCCACGCCATTCCAGGGCAGCACCCTCGATCTGGACACCGACAGCCTGGCCCAGTTGGTGGAGCACTATGAATCCATCGGCGCCGCAGGGCTGACCGTCCTGGGTGTCTTCGGCGAGGCCGCCGCCCTGACCGCAGCGGAGCGCAGCCTCGCGCTGGAAGTTGTCGTCGAAGAAACCCGATTGCCTCTCGTGGTCGGTGTGACCTCGCTCTTCACGGGCACGGCTGTCGAAGAAATCCGCGCTGCCCAGGCCGTGGCGGGAGACCGGATCGCGGCAGTCATGGTGCAGGCAAATTCGGCACGGCCGGAGGTGGTCATCGCGCACCTGAACGCCATCCACCAATCCACCGGCGCCAAAGTTGTCCTGCAGGACTACCCGGTGGCCAGCGGTGTCAGCATCAGCACGGAAGCGCTCATTTACGTAGTCCAGGCGTGCAAGTTCGTTATCGCTGTAAAGGCCGAGGCGCCGCCCACCAGTGTGGCCATCGCCCAACTGGCGGCCGCCGTCGAGGTCTCCGTGTTCGGCGGGCTGGGCGGTCAGGGGCTCCTCGACGAGCTGGTAGCCGGCGCTGCCGGCGCCATGACGGGGTTCTCCTACCCGGAAGCCCTCGTGGCCTGCGTCCGGGCCTGGCAGTCGGGCGGCTACGACGCCGCCCGGGACGCATTGCTCCCGTACATGCCACTCATCAATTTCGAGCAGCAGGCCCGGATCGCCCTGGCGGTCCGGAAGGAGTGCTTCCGTGAACGGGGCTTCATCAAGGACTCCGGCGTCCGACCGCCCGCGGCTCCTTTCCCTGAGGTCCTCAGGAACGGAATGCTGACGCATCTGGCTGAAACGGCCCGTGCTTTGGATCTCTCGCTTACCCCCACCGCCCACACAGCAGGAAGGCTCTGATGGACTTCGGAATCAGTGGCAGGACCGCATTCGTCGCCGCCTCCACGGGAGGGCTGGGACTGGCTGTCGCACGCGGCCTCGCGGCCGAAGGCGCCCGGGTTGCCATCACCGGCCGCCGCGGCGAGCTGGCCGAGAAGATCGCAGCCGAGCTGGAGGCAGACGGCCACAGCGCCGTGGCTGTTGAAGCGGACCTCAGTACCGCGGACGGAGTGACCGCCGCCGTCGAACGCGCCGTGGAACTGCTCGGTCCCATCGACATCCTCGTCCTCAACGGCCCCGGCCCCAAGCCCGGGGCAGCCGCGAGCCTTGGCGCCGACGACATCGCGGCGGCGTTCGAGTTGCTCGTGAAGCCCCACCACGCGCTTGTCTCGAAGATCCTTCCGGGGATGCGGGAGCGGCGCTGGGGACGGATCCTGGCCATCGGATCAAGCGGAGTGGTGGCACCCCTGCCCAACCTCGCCGTCTCCAACACGGGCCGCGCAGCATTGGCCGGGTACCTCAAGACACTTGCGGCGGAAGTGGCCCTCGACGCCGTCACGGTCAACATGATCTTGCCCGGACGTATCGCCACCGATCGCGTCGCCGAACTGGACCGGGCGGCGGCCAAACGCCGCGGCACCACGCCTGAGGAGATCCAACTCGAATCCCGCAAGACCATTCCAGCCCGACGGTACGGCGAACCGGAGGAGTTCGGTGCCGCCGGCGCGTTCCTCTGCAGTGCCCCGGCTTCCTACATCACCGGCGTCGCGCTTCGCTGTGACGGAGGCCTGATCCGGAGCCTCTAGGCGCCGATCTCCGCCCGAACAGCCTAATGCCCAATCCCAACCGCTAAGCCAAAGGATTACCATGACTTCCACCGCCACCGAATCCGCAACGTCCACCCGCAAGGATGTTGCCGCAGCGCAGCACCTGATCAACGGCGAATGGATCGGAGACCCCGAAATCCAGCGAATCAACCCTGCCCGCCCGGAGGAACTTGCTGCCCTCTCCCCGCGAGGCACCGCCGATGACGTCGACGCGGCCATCACCGCCGCTGCCGCCGCCCAGCCGGCTTGGGCAGCCCTGCCCGCCCCTGCCCGCGGGGCCATCCTCATGACCGCCGGCAACCTGCTCCTTGAGCGCCAAAGCGCGATCGCCGAGGACCTTGTCCGCGAGGAAGGCAAAACCCTCGCCGAAGCCAAGGGAGAGGTCAAGCGCGCCTCGGACGTCCTGCGCTTCTTCGGCTCCCTCGGCTGGGCCGCCACTGGCGAAGTGCTTCCCAGCGGCCTCCCGGACACCACCATCACCACCCGGCGCGAGCCGCTCGGCGTCGTCGGGCTCATCACCCCCTGGAACTTCCCCATCGCCATCCCGGCATGGAAGGCCGCCCCCGCACTCATCAGCGGTAACGCCGTGGTCATCAAGCCGGCCGAACTCACCCCGCTCTCCGCGACGCACCTTGCCCGCGCCCTGCAGGACGCCGGGCTTCCCGCCGGAGTATTCAACGTGGTCCACGGCAAGGGCCGAGTGGTCGGAGACGCTTTGGCACGCGATCCCCGCATCGCAGGGCTGTCCTTCACCGGATCCACCAAAGTGGGGCTCGGACTCCAGGAAATCCTGAATGCCCGCCGCGCCCGCGTCCAGCTCGAAATGGGCGGCAAGAACGGCGTCCTGGTGCTCGATGACGCCGATCCGCAGAAGGCCGCCGCGGTAGTCGCAGCCGGCGCGTTCGGACTCACGGGCCAGGCATGCACTGCAACGTCGCGCGTCTACGTCACCCCCGGCATCCGTGACGCGTTCCTCGAAGCCCTTGTTGTGGAGGCAGCGGGCTACACCGCCGGTGACGGGCTCGACGGCGCCAAGATGGGCGCTGTGGTGAGCAGCCAGCAGTTCGAACAGGACCAGGCCGCGGTGCGCACCGCCGTCGAACGCGGCGCCACCCTCCTTCACGGAGAGTACGACGGCGACCCGTCCGGTGCGCTGCTCTTCCCAGCCGCTGTCCTCACCGACATTGCCCTTGACGATGCCGCCGTGACGGAGGAAATCTTCGGTCCGGTGGTCGCAGTCCTGGAGGTGCCCGATTACGAGGCCGGCCTCGCCGCGATCAACGACTCCCGCTACGGCCTCACCGCAGGCATCTGCACCGATTCTTTGGCCTTGGCCACGGACTTCGCCGCGCGTGCGCAGGCCGGAGTGATCAAGGTCAACCGTCCCACGGCTGGCCTGGACTTGAACGTGCCGTTCGGTGGCGTGAAGGACTCCTCCACGAACACCTTCCGCGAGCAGGGCAAGTCCGCACTGGACTTCTTCACTTGGGGCAAGACCGTTTACACGGGTGTTTAGCGCGTCATGACCTACGTGATCGCGCAGCCCTGTGTGGACGTCAAGGACAAAGCCTGCATCGATGAATGCCCGGTGGACTGCATCTACGAAGGCGAACGCTCGCTCTACATCCACCCGTCCGAATGTGTGGACTGCGGCGCCTGCGATCCCGTGTGCCCGGTCGAGGCGATCTACTACTCGGACGACGTTCCGGATGAGTGGTCAGATTATGTCCGGGCCAACGTCGGGTTCTTCGAGGAGCTCGGATCCCCGCAAGGAGCATCGGCGCTGGGGAACCTCGGCCGGGACCACCCGGTGGTTGCAGCGGCGCCAGTACCGGGCTGATGTTAAGCGGCCAGCCTGGCTTGGATCGCCTGTCGAAGCGATTCCAGGCTGGGCAGGCCGGAGAGGCCCCCGGCCGTACGGTAGACGCGACACGTCATGGCCGGCTCTGCTGCAGAGGGGAAGAGGTCAATTCCGTCCACCGTGAATGTCGGGGACCCGTGGAATCCGGACGCTTCGGCCTCTTCGTCGGTCGTGATCTCCCTGGCCGCAATCAAGGCCGGGTCGTTCCCTTCCAGTTCAACGGCCCGGGCGAACAGTTCCCGGGCCGCGGTGCCATGGGGACAGTCCTGGATGGTGAGCAATTCGAAATCCATGACCCCCATTATCCGGCACCGCGCTGTCAGGCTCACAGCAGGTCGGCGTGATGCTCCGCGACGACGTTCGGGTGGGCACGAAGCCGGTAACGGAGGGCGTTGTCGCCGTAGGTTTCCAGAATCGGACTGTTCGTCGGGTCAACTGACAAGCCACGGGCTTTTGCCTGGAACTCCGGGCTCACGGCAAGCTGCGGCATGGCCGCGTCAAGTGCAGGGTTGTAGAAGAACGGAAGGGAAATCCGGTCCGTGCCTCGAAGCGGTGAGATGACCCGGTGCAGGGTCGCCTTGAGGTAGCCGTTGGTGGCCAGTTCCAGCATTTCGCCGATATTGACCACGAAAGTTCCCGGCACTTGTGGAGCGTCGATCCACTTCCCTTGATACTCGACCTGGAGACCGCCCTTTCCTGGCTCAACCAGGAGGAGCGTGAGTACTCCTCCGTCACGGTGGGACCCCACGCCCTGCTTGGGTTCCGGGTTCGACTCCCCCGGATATCTCACAATCTTGAGGACAGGGAAAGCCCGTGCGGCGAATGCCGCATCAAAGGTGTCCTCGGGCGCTCCGAGGGAAACTGCCAGGGCACGCAACAAGGCAAGGGAGATGGTGCTCAGCCGTTCGGTCCATTCCGAGACAATCTCCCGCATTTCCGGCAGCGCGGCCGGCCACAGGTTGGGTCCCTCCAGGCGCCAATATTCCGCGAGACCCTGGCCCGGCTCAACTGCGTCGCGCTCGACGCCGATGTCAATCTGCTCGCGCCAGTCGATCCCGCCGTCCGTGAGCTCGCCGCCGACGCGGGTGTAGCCGCGGAACTGGGGGCTGTGGACATTCTCGATTGCGAGCTTTTCTTCTTCCGGCAGCTCGAAAAAGCGGCGCGACACGTCGAGAATGGCGTCCGTTAACTCCGGCGGGATGCCGTGGCCGGCCAGGTAGAGAAAGCCAACCTCATGCATGGCATTGCGCAGTTCGTCACGGAACCGGGCGGCCTCTTCCGGGCCTGCGTCCAGACGGGAGAAATCGATCACGGGCAATGTATCGAGTGTCAATGCACTTTGTCCTTTTCATCGAATGTCGCAAGCGTGCGGATGATCCCCGTCGCCTCAGCCCTGCTGTTTGGGATGCCACACACCGAAGCGGTTGCCTTGCGGGTCCAGGAGGTGCGCGAACTCGATCGCGCCGTTGTCGACGAACGGGATGGCGACGCTCGCACCGAGCGCCTCGGCCCTGGCGATCGCGGCTTTTACATCGTCGACTTGCACGTAGAAGATCGCCCACGACGTTCCCTCGAGCGAGGACGTGTCCCACAGCCCGCCCTTGTCGCCATTCAGCATCTGGTAGCTGGCAGGCGAGGACTCACCGAAAGTCCAGTCGAAGAGCGAGCCGTAGAAGGCCTGCGCTCTCTCGGGATCGGGCGAACCGATTTCGAAGTAGTTCACTATGGAGGCCATGACGGCTTCCTTTCCACTTCCGCGGCAGATAGACGGAGGGAGGCCGCCCCCGACACCTGGGGGCGGCCTTTTCGAATAGTTAGGGCATGACCTTGTAGAGATCGACGACGGTCTCCTCCGGGGGCGACTCGAATCCGCCCTCGATGCCGGCCTGCATACGGGGCATGAGAATGCCGTCGCGGAATTTCTCCCAACTTTCCTTCGACTCGTGGACGGCCATGATCGTCCAACCGCCGGCCGACGGGCCTGCGGCATGGAAAGTCTGGCCTTCGGGCAGTAACCCCTCTCCTGGGTGGACCGCTGCAATTGACGCCTCGTATTGGTCCTTCGTGCCTGCTGGGAAGAAGTGCACGACTCCGTAGGGCGCGGCTTCCATATCTGCTCCTTGCTGGTGTGGACGGGTGTGGACATGCCAAGCAATAGACCCCCCCACCCGGGATGTCAATGAGTTTTCATGGGCGGGATCCGAATCCGAGATTCAGGTCCAGAATTCGTCTGCCTTGGCAGTGTCCTCGAAGAACTCCCGACCCTCTACAACCTTTCCGTCGCGGAGAACGAAGGAGATCGCAGTTGCAATGTCCAGGGTTTTTCCGTCACTTTCGGCGTGGCTTTGCTGGAGCCCGATGGTGTGGTTTTCTCCGCCGATGATGTCCTGGACCTTCGCTTGGAAGGTACCTTGGGAACGCGCTCCCAGCTCGCCGAAATACGCCAGGACCGCGTCGCGTCCTTGCTTCGTGCCGGACAGTACGCCATTTCCAGCTGCGTACCAGACTGCGTCTTCCGCGAACAACTCGCTGAGTGTCGCCAGATCGCCTGCGTTAAAGGCCTCGTATCCCCGCCGGACCAATTCAGCGTTTTCTGTAGCTCCCATGTTCGGATACCTCTCCGTCATCCTCGTCGGTCAATGGGACGGCTTAAGGCTATTCCTGGGCAGGGTGCCTGTCGATGGGGAAAGCCTTGAGTTCGGGGACCACTCCAAGGGGCGCTATCGGCAATACAGTGGCAAGCTTGACCACAAGGGGCCGCAGCGAGAGAGGGCAAGCCGTGATTGACACCGCTGAGGCCGTTCTCCACGACGGTACAACGATTGCCATGACCATCCACGGAAACGGACGCGCCCTTCTTGTCCCGGCCCGCTTCGCTCCCTATCCGCCGGAGGAAGCCGAAACAATGCGCCGCTGGGGCGCTGACCCGGATCTCGGACCCAAGCTGGTGAACGGACTCGCGCGATCCCACCGTGTGGTCGTCGCCGATTATGAAAACCACCGGATGGCACACCCCGCACCGGACACCCTTACTCCAGGGAATGTCACGGCTGATCTCCTTGCCATCGCCGACGCCGCTGAGGCCGGCAGCTTCGCCTACTACGGCTACTCCTGGCTAGCACTCTGCGGCCTGCAACTCGCAATCCGCACTGACCGGCTTTGGGCACTGGTGATGGGCGGATTCCCACCCTTGGATGGGCCTTACGAGAGCATGTTGGCGGTGACCCGGGCAGCACATTCGATGTCCACACAATCCGCCGACCTGGTTCCTTCGCCGACCACTGACGTTGAGCCTGGAGACTGGGATTCGGTGCCCGTTCAAACGAACGAAGCCCAGACCCGTCAATTCGTGACCCTCTACGAGGCCCTTCAAGGCTTCGACGATTCCTCCGCCGAACTTCCGCCGGGCTTGCCCCGCCTCGCGTTCGCAGGGGCGGACGACCGGATCGATTACGGACCGGCGTGGGGCAACGTCCAGGTAAAGATCGGCGAGCCCCTGACGACACACAAGCAAGCCCTCATTGAAGCCGGGTGGGATGTCCAAGTGCTTCCTGGCCTCGACCACATCGGAGCGATGCATAGCTCCGTCGTCTTGCCACTCCTGACGGACTGGCTCCGGAAGGTCGGCTAGGCCTGCTGCTCATTCACGGGCCCGTCCCAGGACCACTTCGGGAAGCGAAGTCCCTCCGGGACGTCGTTTGCCGAGCGGTGGTACCTGGACATAGTGGTGGTTGTCGCCCAGGCGAAGTAGTCGTGCAGCACTTCCCGGAGAAGGCCGCCTCCGGTGAGGCCTACATCCGCGAGTGCCTGATCGAAGCACGCGATCGCCCGGCGGTCCATGTCCTCATGCGGCCCGTTCCCGCTGTGCATCCGCACAACCGATGTCTCGTCACCATAAGAGCCGGTATATGCGTCGGGGTCCCCCAGCGCCTCCGCCCAATAAGCTGCCAGACGCCGCGTGTGCTCAGGATGGAATCCATGGCTGAACGCGTGACCGACCACGTCGTCCGGGATGACCCTGGCATGCCAGGCATCCGCCAGCGCGATAAAAAAGTCGGCGCCGCCCGCGGCCTCGTATACCGTCTGCATGCTGCAACGATGGCACGCTCCGCCACCAAATGCCATGGGCGCGGGCGACTGTCCGCCCCCAGAACTCTCATCCCGGCGCAACCTCCTGCCCCTGCCAGCCGTGGCCTCTTGAGACACGTCCGGGCCGGTGGGACGATGAAGCCGTGAATCCCTTCCTCGAATTTGTCAGCCACAACTGGTGGTTGATCTTTCCCCTGAGCGGATTGGCCGGCGGTTGGGCGCGGTCCTGGTCCAGGGCCAGCGAACGGCGGCACCGCCGTCGGGTGGAGCTCTATCAGCTCAAGAACCGCGTGGCAGAAGCGGAGCAAGCCAGCCAGTCCGAGGTCCTGCGGCTGCAAGAGGCCCATGACGCTGTGAACCGGCGATGGCTCGAATACGAACTCGACGTCGGAAAACTCATCGATTTTCCGGTCATGTCGGATGTCCGCGAACCGCTCACTGTCGCGTTTCTTCGGGCCAAACGGGAGGCTGACGGCTTGCGCCCGGCAACTCCGGGAGAAATCACGACGGCGGCCCGGCTGGCCGAGTATCGCACGGCCGTCCGCAGCTTCGAGCTGGCGTTCGACGTGGCAGAGCGGGAAGCCAAACGCATCAAGGACGGCAACTTCACTGAGCCCGAGCGCCAGCGGCTGGCGACCGCCAGGAAGCTGCTCAGGATCGCTTCTGACAGTGCGGCGACGCCTGCAGAGCGGCAGACGGCGTACAAGCGTGCCCGGCGCGAATTGGATGGGCTGATTGTCCTGCCCGAAGCGACCATCGCGGCCTTGGAAGAGAAGATCGCGGGAATGCTCGACGCACCAAAGGCTCCGGACTTCCATCAGAGCTGAGAGGCGCGAAAGGCACTAGATGCAGGAAGTGTCGTAGTCGAAACCGCCGGAGACGTACTGGGCGAGGGTGACCTTGCCGCCACCAGTCAGCGGGAGGCTGGAGCACTTTCGTTTCGCGGCGGCCAGCGAATTCGCCCCTGGCAGCCAGCTGTGCAGGGAGTACAAACTGCTGGACGACGGCACCATACCCGCGACTTGATTCCACTGCGCAGCGGTGGAATAGAGTCCCGTGGAGGCTCCGATGCTCGCGAAGTAGGCCACCATGCCCTCCAGATCTGCCCTATTGGTGGTCTGATCCGAGGACCAGCTGTTGCTCGTCTCGACATCAAGCCACCACGTGTACGCGCCGGGGTTGCTCACCCCGCGGATGTTCGCATCGTCGTACGCCTTGGCATATCCGTACATGTACGAGCAAGCAGCATCAACCGATCCGCTCGTGCATTGTCCGTACGGATTGCTCACTGTCGTTCCGCCATAAGTGTTGCTGCTGGGCCACCAAGTCCCAGCTGTACCTGGGTTGGCGGTGTTCGCGTAAAGGGCGACCAGCGGCTGGGCCGTCCCGCCCCTCGATGTGGCCGCCCAAGACAGCTGGCTGGCGAGGCAGGGGTTTGTGGTGTTGGCCAAACCGTTGTTCACGCCCACGATGGCGAACGTCTGGCCCTTTGGTAAAGCCTTACCGCACTGGGGCCAGGACACGTCGCTACCAGGTCCTGAGGTTGCGGCCTCTGCCGGAACCGCCCCCACCATCAGCACGGCAACCGCCACGGCCACGCAAATCAGCCGAAAACGGGAAGAACAGAATGCGGAGCCGGAAGAGAACATCGTCATCGGCCTTCCTGGGATGAGCAAAGCGAACAGGCACCAGCATGCTCGCCGCAGGTTCATCCGGTCAAGGATTGCGCCATTCGGTCGTCGACGCCAACCCCGAAGAGATCCGGGGGCTATCCACGGGACCATGCTAGGCGTAGCTTTCTTCTCATCCCGGCATATCTGTCTTGACCCGCAGCCGGTACCTACCAGGAGGTCATCATGGACAACCTATTCGGACGCGGCGGACTCGGAGTACCGGAGCCGCTCCGACGCTTCCTTCAAGGCGAATCCGACCCCTCGCTCCGCATCGAGCAATACCAGGAGGGGGACACGCTGGTCGTCAGAGTGGATCTGCCGGGAATCGACCCCGAGACCGACGTCGACATCAGCATTGCCGACGACACCCTGCATATCGAGGCGCGGCGCGAGGAGGATGCCGAACGCGTGGACAAGAAGGGCTACCGCACGGAACTCCGCTACGGCGAACGGTCCCGCAGCATTCCGCTGCCCCGCGGAGTGAGCCAGGACGGCATTATCGCGACGTACGAGGACGGCGTCCTCGAAATCCGTCTCCAGCTCCCCGAACAGTCAGAGCCGCAGGCCACGAAAATCCGAGTGGTCCGAACGGGTGGCCGCGAAGCCAATCAGTCTCCGGAGGACCCGGGCAACTAGCCCGACCGAGGACGCGAGCCTAAGGGCCTCCGTCCCGTCCGTTTGGTCGCCGCACTTTTTGGAGCCGCGGGGCTGGCCGCTTGCCCTGGGGAGCCGAAGTCTCCAGAGGTGTTGCGGGCATCGCGAGGACGGCGACGACGGTGAGCGCGGCGCTCACGAGCACCGCGAGAAATACCGCCGCAGAAGCGAATACCACCGATTGCGGATTCTTAGCGCCGCCGGGGCTGCCGGCGTAGATCGCATTTGCCACGGCACCGAAAACGGCTACTCCAAGCGAACTGCCAATGGATCGCGCGAAGAGGTTGGTGCCCGTCACGACTCCTCGTTCGTGCCATTCGACACTGGACTGGGCCGCGATCAGGCTCGGGGTTGCCAGAAGCCCAAGTCCTAGCCCGGCAACGAAGCAACTGCCTGCGACGAGCACGATGTTCGGCGTGTAGGCCGTCACGGCGAGGGCCGCCGAGCCGATGAGGGTAACGGTGATTCCGATCAAGGCTGTTGCCCGAAAGCCGATCCTAAGGTAGAAGCGGCCCGACTGCGAGGCGCTGATCGGCCAGCCGATCGTCAGGGCCGCCAGGGACAGGCCCGCAGCCAATGGCGACACCGAAAGCGCCCCTTGAAGGAAGGTGGGAACGTACGAGGTGAGGCCAAGTACGACTGCTCCGGCTCCAAAGGAGATCAGTGCGGTCGTCGCGAGGAGGCGCCTCGAAACGACCCACGGCGGAAGGACAGGTTCAGCTGCCCGTCGCTCGACCCGGACGAAGGCAACAAGCAAAACTGCGCCAATGGCGAATACTGCGATGCTGATCGGAGAGTCCCAGGCCCATGCCTGGCCGCCTTCCAAGGCACCGAGGATGCTCAAGGTCAACGTGAACGTGAGAAGGGCGGCTCCAAGATAATCGACGCGGTGCTTTACCCGTTCGATGTTCTCTTGGAACTTTTGAACCAGCATCCACGCCGCCACGATGCACAGCGGAATGTTGACGAGGAAGATTCCGCGCCAGACTCCCAGCGAAGAGAAGACCCCGCCCAGAGTTGGGCCCACAACAGACGACGTTGCCCACACACTGGCGAGGTAGCCTTGCACCTTTGCGCGCTCGGCGAGGGTGTAGATATCGCCGGCGATGGTAATGGCCACTGGCAGGACCGCGCCGGCACCCAGTCCCTGCACCACGCGGAAGGCGATGAGCGCAGGCATGCTCCACGCAAGCCCGCAAAGGATGGATCCGAGAAGGAAGAGTCCGATGCCGGTGAGAATGATTGGCTTCCGGCCAGCCATGTCGGAGAGTTTCGCGTAGACCGGCACCGAGACGGCCTGTGCGAGCAGGTAGGCGGAGAAGAGCCACGGGAACGAGGCGAACCCGCCGATTTCATGAACGATCGAAGGCACCGCGGTGGCCACGATGGTGGCATCGATCGCGACCAGGCCGCTCGAGAGCATGAGGGCTATGAGTATCGGGCCCCGTTTGGAACGGAAGCCTACACCGTCACTTTGAGTTGCCATGTCCGGGCCTGTCTTTCCCCTATGCCGCGGCGTATCCTAATTACGTTCCCGGCACCGGCCTCGGCCGGCATTCTTCTCTGCACCCGTCATTTATCCCTGCACCCACTCAGTTAGGCGCCATCCATGGAGATGAACATCAGGGACCACTGGGACATGCTCAGCCCCGAAACGCAGCATTGGCTAACCGACAATCCCGGATGCGTGGTCTTGCCGCGAACCATCACAGAAATAATCCATAAGGAAACCGGCATCACTCCGGATGCCGACCGGCACAGCCAAGCCAGCCTTTCCCCCGAGGATCTGAGCTTCATCCTGGCCAAGGCCGAAGGGGGCCCAGTCCGGCCGAAGTGATCGACCCGGTCATTCGTCGACCCGGCTATTCGTCGTCGTCTTCATCCGCCGCCACCGGTGGATTGGCTGCTTCGCGTAGCGGTCCCACTGCCCCGTCCGTGCCGTAGTCGCCTTCGGCGTACTTTCCGATTTCCGACTCTGCCGTGCGTCCCGGAACGGCTCCCGCGTCGCCGAGGTCGGCTTCTGCGTGGCGCCCGGATTCCTTGGCTTTCCCGCCCAATGGTTCGGGCAAGCCGCCTTGACTGCCGGCTGCGCCGTAGTCGCCTTCGCTGTATTGGCCTTCTTCGTCGTCGGAATGCCGACCGGGCTCTGTTCCCGTCTTGCCGTAGTCTCCCTCGACGTACCGGCCCCGGAGTTCCGGTTCCTCGGGAGTTCCGCTTGCCTTTTCGTCAGTGGGTTCTTCGACGCCGCTGCTGCTGTCGGTCATGATCTTGCCTTTCCCGCAACCAACCTTGCGTCTCTTCGGCGCCCCTTAAGTTTAGCGACGGGCTTTGCGGGGCAACAGGGCGTCAGCCCTACGGACTGTGAAGTACCAGGCCCGGCTCGTAGCTTTCAAGCTGGACGCTGGCCCTTACGAGTGCCCGGAGTTCGGGCAGGCCCCCCGTAACCACTCCGGCCGCCCGGGCCTGAACCAGTACGTTTCCGAGCGCCGTGGCTTCCACGGGACCGGCCACAACCGTCTTGCCGGTGGCATCTGCGGTCAGCTGGCACAGCAGCCTGTTCTGCGAGCCCCCGCCCACGATGTGGACCACCGACGTCTGCTTGCCGGACAGTCCTTCGGCGCGTGCCAGGGTCCTTGCGTAGGCGGCCGCGAGGCTGTCCAGGATGCAGCGCACGACGGCGGCCGGCCGGTCCGGAAGGACGGCACCGCCGGCGCGAACCGCGGATCTGATCCGCTCGGGCATGTTGTCCGGGGCGATGAACGCCGGATCGTCGGCGTTGATCTGCGGGCCGCCGGCGGGAAGTGCCGCCGCGGACTCCAGGAGCGCGGCTAGTTCCTGCCGGTGCCCTTCGGCGGCCCAGGTGCGTTGGCATTCGCTGAGCAACCACAGGCCGCCCACGTTGCGCAGATACCTGATGGTGCCGTCGACGCCCCGCTCGTTGGTGAAGTTGGCCAATCGGCTTGTTTCATCCAGGACCGGGGTGTCCAGCTCAACGCCCACGAGGGACCAGGTGCCGGAGGAAATGTAGGCGAAGTCTTCCTGCTGCGCGGGAACGGCTGCCACTGCCGAGGCGGTGTCGTGCGATCCCACGGCAACCACGGCAGTCTCCGCTCCGAGGCCCGTCCTGGCTGCGACTTCCGGTAGCAGCGTGCCTATGGTCCCGCCTGGCTGGATGATGGCCGGGAACAGGTTCTTGTGGAGGCCGAGTGCCTTGAAGAATTCCGTGGCCCACTCCCCCGCGACGGCGTCAAAAAGCCCGGTGGTGGAGGCATTCGTGGCCTCGGTACGGCGTTGCCCCGTCAGCCTGAACGCGATCAAGTCCGGGATGAGCAACGCCTGGACGCCGCGCAGTTCACGTTCGGTGGCGAGCTGGTAGAGCGTATTGAACTGCAGGAACTGCAGCCCGGTGGTGGCATAGAGCCGCGCCGGGTCCAGTACCTTGTGGACGTCGGCGACGGCCGTTCGGCCGCGCTCGTCGCGGTAGCTGAACGGCTGGGTACCCAGGGCACCGGCGGCATCCACGAGTCCGTAGTCGACGGCCCACGTGTCGATGCCGATACTCGCGATCCGCTCCCCGCTTGCTGCGGCCGTTTCGGCGGCCGCCGCAAGTCCCGTGAGCACCTCCTCGAACAGGGCGTCGAAATCCCAGTGGAGTCCGCCGTCGAGCTCAACGACGCCGTTGGGGAAACGGTGCACTATTTCGAGCGAGACCGCTGTTTCGATCCCGGCCCTCGCCCCACCGGGACTACCCGCGACCCGGCCGAGCATGACGCGGCCTGAGGACGCTCCGATATCGACCGCGGCGAAAACGCCGCCGGCACTGGATTGTCCGCTCATCGCAGGAAGGCCGCGGCGACGCCCGCGTCCACCGGGATGTGCAGGCCCGTGGTGTGCGAGAGTTCGTTGCTGGTGAGCACGGCGGCCGCGTTGGCGACGTGCTCGGGCAGGACTTCTCGCTTGAGCAGGGTGCGCTGGGCGTAGTACTTGCCCAGTTCCTGCTCCTCGACTCCGTAGACGGCGGCGCGCTTGGCGCCCCAGCCGCCGGCGAAGATCCCGGAACCGCGGACCACGCCGTCGGGGTTGATGCCGTTGACGCGGATGCCGTACTCGCCCAGTTCGGCGGCCAGCAGGCGGACCTGGTGGGCCTGGTCTGCCTTGGTGGCGGAGTAGGCGATGTTGTTCGGGCCGGCGAACACCGAGTTCTTGGAGGAAATGTAGACGATGTCCCCGCCCAGGCCCTGCTCGATCATGACCTTGGCCGCGGCCTTGGAGACCAGGAAGGAGCCCTTGGCCATGACGTTGTGCTGCAGGTCCCAGTCCTTCTCCGTGGTTTCCAGCAGCGGCTTGGAGATCGACAGGCCTGCGTTGTTCACCACCAGGTCGAGACCGCCAAAGGCCAGGACGGCTTCCTGGATGGCGGCCGCGATCTGGGCTTCGTCCGTGACGTCTGCCCGCACGCCGATGGCGACGTCCGCGCCGCCGAGTTCGGCCGCGACGGCCTGCGCGTTGTCCAGGTTGAGGTCTGCGATGACTACGCAGGCGCCTTCCGCGGCGAGGCGGGTGGCGATCGCCTTGCCGATGCCCGACGCCGCGCCGGTCACCAGCGCGATGCGCGTGGCGTGCGATTTGGGTTTGGGCATCCGGGCGAGCTTGGCTTCCTCAAGGGCCCAGTATTCGATCCGGAACTTCTCGGATTCCTCGATCGGGGCGTAGGAGGAGATGGCCTCGGCGCCGCGCATCACGTTGATCGCGTTGAGGTAGAACTCTCCGGCGACCCGTGCGGTCTGCTTGTCCTTGCCGTAGGAGAACATTCCGACGCCGGGGACCAGGACGATGGCCGGGTCCGCGCCGCGCAGGGCCGGGCTGTCTTCCTGGGCATGGCGGTCGTAGTAGGCCTGATAATCCTCGCGGTACGCGGCATGGAGTTCCTTGAGGCGCGCGATGCTTTCCTCGATGCCGGCGTCGGCGGGCAGGTCCAGGACGAGGGGCTTGACCTTGGTGCGCAGGAAGTGGTCGGGGCAGGAAGTGCCCAGCGCGCCGAGTCGGGGATGCTCGGCGCCTTCGAGGAATTCCAGGACCCGCGGATCGTCGCTGAAGTGGCCCACCTGCGGTTTGTCGGCCGAGGCGAGTCCGCGGATCACCGGTGCCAGGGCGGCTGCCTTGGCGCGACGCTCGGCTTCCGGGAGCGCGGCGTAGCCGGGGAGTTTGGCGCCGAAAGGCGCGGCCTTGCCGTTCTCCGCGATGTAGCGTTCAGCCTGCTCGATGATCCAGAGCGAGTTGGCTTCGGCTTCCTCGCTCGTGGCTCCCCAGGCGGTGATGCCGTGGCCGCCCAGGATGGTGCCGACGGCCTGCGGGTTGGCTTCCTTGATCGCGGCAATGTCCAGTCCCAGCTGGAAGCCCGGGCGGCGCCAGGGAACCCACACGACCTTCTCGCCGAAGACCTTGGAGGTCAGCGCTTCGCCGTCCACCGCCGTCGCAATCGCGATGCCGGAGTCCGGGTGCAGGTGATCCACGTGCGCGGCGTCGACGAGTCCGTGCATCGCGGTGTCGATCGACGGCGCAGCGCCGCCCTTGCCGAACAGGCAGTAATCGAAGGCGGCCACCATTTCGTCTTCGCGCTCGACGCCGGGATAAACAGCCTTGAGTGCCTGCAGCCGGTCCAGCCGCAGCACGGCCAGGTTAGCCGCTTTCAGCGTGCCCAGGTCCCCGCCGGAACCCTTGACCCACAACAGCTCGACCTCTTCCCCGGTGACCGGGTCCTTTTCCGTACCCTTCGCGGACGTGTTGCCGCCGGCGAAGTTGGTGTTCCGCTTGTCCGCGCCGAGGCGGTTGGACCGGGTGATCAATTCTTCAACAGTCTTGTTAGTTGTGTTCTGCATGTCAGTGTTCTGCATATTCATGCCTAAGCGCCCCATCCGGCTTGCTGGCCGCCCACGCGGTCCTCGTTGATCTTTTTCTGGTAGCCGCTTGCCTTGAACGCCCTCATCGGATCGGCGGGCAGGCCGCGCGCTTCGCGCCACTCGGCCAGGACCGGCCGAACATCCGTGTAGAAGGCATCGTTGAAGATGCCGTTGGCGGCAAGGACATCCCCTTCGCGCTGCGCCTCGGCCAGCGCGTCCGTGTCGATGAGCAGGGCGCGCGCCGTCATTTCCTGGACGTTGAGCACGGAGCGGATCTGGCCCGGGATCTTCTCCTCCAGGTTGTGGCATTGGTCCAGCATGAGCGCGACGCCCGTGCCGTCTCCTGCGGACTTGCCGAAGCCGCCGCCGCGGATGACTTCGTGCATGACGCGGAACAACTGGAAGGGATCCGCGGCACCGACGATCAGGTCGTCGTCGGCGTAGAAGCGCGAGTTGAAGTCGAAGGAGCCAAGCTTGCCGAGGCGCAACAGCTGCATGACGATGAACTCGATGTTGGTGCCCGGGGCATGGTGGCCGGTGTCCAGGCAGACGAAGGCCTTCTCCCCCAAGGCCAGCGTCTGCGCGTATGAGGTGCCCCAGTCCGGAACGTCGGTGTGGTAAAAAGCAGGCTCGAAGAACTTGTATTCCAGGACCAGGCGCTGGCTTTCGCCGAGGCCCGCGTAGATTTCCTGCAGCGATTCCGCCAGGCGGTCCTGACGGCCGCGCATGTCGTCCTGGCCGGGATAGTTGGTGCCGTCAGCCAGCCAGACCTTCAAGTCCCGGGAGCCGGTGGCATGCATGATCTCGATGCACTCCAGGTGATGATCGATGGCCCGGCGGCGTACGGCTGCGTCGGAGGACGTCAGGGAACCGTACTTGTATTCGTCGTCCTGGAACGTATTGGAGTTGATGGTCCCCAGCCCGACGCCGAGGTCCTGCGCGTACTCGCGGAGTGCGGAGTAATCGTCCACCTTGTCCCACGGGATGTGCAGTGCCACGGTCGGCGCAAGGCCCGTCAGTTCGTGGACTTTCGCGGCGTCGGCCAGCTTCTCCTGGATGGTCCGCGGGGTGCCGGGCGTGCCGAACACCTTGAATCTCGTGCCCGAGTTGCCATAGGCCCACGAGGGAACCTCGATGGCCAATTCCCCGAGGCGGCCCAGGGCCGTTTCCGTGGTGTTCATGATTGTTCCTTCTGTTGCCTGTGCGTCGTCTTTGAACGGGAGCGTCAAATTCTGTCTTGAATCGATTCATTCAAGTACCTACTCACACGGTAGGACCTGCTTCGGTGGCGTGTCAACAGGTAAACTCAGGGATCAACAGTCGAACCCCGTAATATTGATGAAACGGTTTGATTCGATTCATCAATTGGGAGGTTCAGCGTGCCAAGCGGCCCGGGAGCAAAGCTGACAGACGTCGCTGCCCTTGCGAGAGTTTCGGTCGGCACAGTGTCGAATGTCCTCAACCGGCCGGACCAAGTGTCGTTCGACAAGAGGACCCGCGTTCTTGCCGCCATCGAGGAGCTGGGATTCGTGCGCAACGAATCGGCCCGCTCGCTGCGGTCCGGATCCACCAGGAGCCTTGGCATGCTGGTGCTGGACGTGCGAAACCCCTTCTTCACCGATGTCGCTTTGGGCGCTGAAAACGTCGCCGAAGACCACAAGCACTCTCTGATACTGGCCAACAGCGCCGAAGACGCCGGCCGCGAGCAGGCCTATCTGGACCTGTTCGAGCAGCAGCGGGTCCAAGGCGTTCTCATCACTCCGTTCGGGCAAGTTCTTCAACGGCTCGAAAGAATGCGCGACCGGGGCATCCCCTCAGTACTCGTCGACAGGCTCGCAAGCACGGATCAGTTCTGCTCCGTTTCCGTGGACGACGTCGCCGGTGGAGCCACGGCCCTGGAGCATCTCATCAGCGTCGGCTCGGTGCGCCCGGCATTCGTCGGCGGCCCCTTCACGCTGCAGCAGGTCGAGGACCGCTACCGGGGTGCCGCCGGCGCGGCAGCCCGTGCGGGAGTCCCGCTTCAACTGTTCGAAACCCCGGACCTGAAATTTGAACGCGGGCGCCGGATCGGAGATCTCATCGGGAATCTCCAGCCCGACAAGCGCCCGGATGCCGTGTTTGCCGCCAACGATCAATTGGCCCTGGGGCTTTTGCAATCCTTCGCTGCGAACGGGCTCCGCGTGCCCGGGGACATCGCCATCGTCGGTTTCGACGACATCGATTTCGCCTCCCAGTCGAGCATCCCGCTCAGCTCCATCAGTCAGCCGAGGCAGCTGATCGGCGAGCGCGCCGCACAGCTCCTCTTCGACGAAATCGACGCCGAACCCGGCCACGTACACAGCCAAGTGGTATTCACGCCGGAACTCGTGGCGAGGCAGAGCACCCTGCGCCGCTAAGCGGAACCTTTCGAGCCGGCCGTTGGCACGAAAGCGTCCTTTTCGGATGAAATGAGCGATATATAAGTCTCCAGTTGGGACCGTAGCTGATCCGCCGAGTGGTGTTCAGGCGTCAGCGTGGCCGTGATTTGGGCACCGAGCGCGAATGTCATGATCCCGCCGACGATGTCGTCGTCGTTCAGCCCCTCCTTCAGTTCGCCGAGTTCCCTGGCTTCACGGAGCTTGTCGAACAGGGCTTCACGCCATTGCTCCATCGAGGAATCATGCAGGGCGGCCTTCGCCGGGTCCGTCAGTGCGCGCTGCCAGAAAGCGATCGCGATTCGCGCCTCGTTAAGCCTCTCGGCGTCGAGCGGCAAAATTTCATGGCAATAGCTGCGCAAAGCGGACAGGCCCCGCAGGCCGGCGGTGGAGTCGCTCATGCGGGTATTCGTCTGGTTGAAGACGTGGGCGAAAGCGAACGTCAAGAGATCGTCCTTCGTGGGGAAATACGGCTTGAGCGCGCCGTTGGCAAAGCCTGCTTCCGTTGCTATCTCGCGCATGGTGGCACCCTCGATCCCCCTGCTGGCGATGATCCGCCACGTGGCTTCGACCAGCTCCACCCGGCGCTTGTCGTGGTCTACGATCTTCGGCACGCTTTCCCCAAATCTTTTTTTCTACAACCGTTGTGACTCAGATTACACGATGCTATTCTCTACACACATAGAAAATAAACCGCCACTCACAAAGGCCTTCCATGAGCACAACTTCCTCTCCAGAAATCGCCGAAATGGCTGCGTTTGCCGGACCGTCTCCGTTTGCCTTGACCAGTGCCGAAGACATCACGGCCGTCAGGGGCATTTTGGCCGACGCCGGGCTCTTCGACGAATCCATCCGGATCGCCTACCTTGGCCTGCTCGACCCACCTCGCGATTCAGGAGCGCGCGGATCGGGGACTCCGGACCGCAGGTTCAGGGCGTTCCTGCATAACGTTTCATCCGGTGCCGCACAGGACGTCGTGGTCTCTGTGACACACCAGGAAGTCGTCTCCACGGTCGAACTCGACACCTCGGTAACGGGCGAGCTTCCTGTCATCGAAGAAGAATTCGAGGTGGTTGAAGAGATCCTCGCCCAGGACGAGCGATGGCTCAAGGCCTTGGCTGACCGGAATCTCGATGTCAGCAGTGTCAGGGTCGCTCCCCTGTCAGCCGGGGTCTTTGAGTACCGGGAAGAGAAAGGCCGCCGGATCCTGCGCGGCTTGGCTTTCGTCCAGGAGTTCCCCGGCGACAGCGCCTGGGCCCACCCTGTGGACGGGCTGGTCGCCTACGTCGACGTCGTGAGCAAGACCGTCGACCAAGTCCTGGATTTCGGGCCGGTCCCGGTTCCGGAAGAACACGGCAACTTTACGGACCCTGAGCTGACCGGGCCGATGCGCACCACCCAGAAACCGATCCACATCACCCAGCCGGAAGGTCCGAGCTTCACCGTCCACAATGGAAACCACGTCGAGTGGGAGAAGTGGAGCCTGGACATCGGATTCGATGTCCGGGAAGGCGTAGTCCTCCACAATGTCGCGTTCGACGACGTCGATCGCCGTCGCAGCATCCTCAAGCGCGCCTCGATCGCCGAAATGGTGGTCCCGTACGGCGATCCCTCCCCCGTGCGCTCCTGGCAGAACTACTTCGATACCGGCGAATACCTCGTGGGCCAATACGCCAACTCGCTCGAGCTCGGCTGCGATTGCCTTGGCGAAATCACCTACCTCAGCCCGGTAGTGAGCGACTCGTTCGGCCGGCCACGGGAAATCGGCAACGGCATTTGCATGCACGAAGAGGATTGGAGCATCCTCGCCAAGCACAGCGACCTCTGGAGCGGCGTGAACTACACCCGCCGGAACCGCAGGCTCGTCATCAGCTTCTTCACCACCATCGGCAACTACGACTACGGCTTCTACTGGTACCTCTACCTCGACGGCACCATCGAGTTCGAAGCCAAGGCCACCGGCGTCGTCTTCACAAGCGCCCACCCCGGAAAAGGCTACCCGTACGCCTCGGAGCTCGCCCCAGGCCTGGGTGCTCCCTTCCACCAGCACCTTTTCAGTGCCCGCCTGGACTTCGCCATCGACGGCCTGAGCAACAGGGTCGAGGAAGAGGACGCCGTCCGTGTACCCATGGGAGAAGGAAACGAGCGCGGCAACGCCTTCGCGCGCCGTCGGACTGTCCTCAAGAGCGAATCGGAGGCTGTCCGCGAGTCCGACATGGCGGCCGGACGGGCCTGGATCATCTCCAATCCCGAATCACTCAATCGCCTGGGCGACCCCGTGGGGTACAAGCTCCATGGACAAGGGCATCCCATGCTCCTGGCCGACCCCCAATCATCCATCGCCCAGCGTGCAGCATTCGCTACGAAGGATCTGTGGGTGACGCGCTACGACGAAAATGAGCGCTACCCCAGCGGCGACTTCGTCAACCAGCATTCTGGAGGAGCCGGATTGCCGTCCTACATTGCCCGCAACAGGGACATCGACGGTCAAGACATCGTCGTGTGGCACACCTTCGGGCTGACCCACTTCCCCCGCCCGGAGGACTGGCCGATCATGCCCGTCGACACCGTGGGATTCAAACTGCGGCCCGAAGGCTTCTTCGATCGGAGCCCCGTCCTCGACGTCCCCGCATCGAAGCCCGCTGAAGGCGGCCACTGCCACATGGAGGCCAAGAAATGAGTTTAACAACCGGAAAAGAGACCACTGAGGTGGGCCACCCGCATCACCATCGACGCCGTCTCGGCGTCCCGGCGGTGACTTTCATGATCATCGCCGCGTCGGCTCCGCTCACCGTCCTCGCCGGCGGGGTCACGACGACGTTTGCCGTCACCGGGGTCACCGGCGTGCCGTTGTCCTTCCTGCTGCTCGGCGGAACCCTCGCCGTGTTCGCCGTCGGCTACGCGGCGATGAGCCGGTACGTGGTCAACGCCGGTGCCTTCTATTCCTACGTAGCGCAGGGCATTTCGCGGCCGGTTGGCGTCGGGGTTTCCATGGTTGCCCTGATGGCCTACAACCTGATGCAAGTCGGCATCTACGGGCTCTTCGGCTTCACTGTCTCGAGCTTGATCAATGAACGCTTCGGCGTCACTGTCCCCTGGTGGATTCCGGTACTGGTGTGCATCGCCGTCGTCGCATTCCTCGGAGTGAACCGGGTGGATCTGTCGGCGAAGGTCCTCGGGGTGCTCGTCGGCCTGGAGTTCCTCGTGGTGATCGTCTACGACGTCGTGTCCTTTGCGGTGGCGCCCGAGGGAGTCAGCGGAGCACCGCTCAGCCCGCAGAGCCTCTTTGTACCGGGCGTCGGGGCGGTCCTCTCCTTCGGCATCGCGGCATTCATGGGATTCGAATCGGCCGCGATCTACGGCGAGGAAAGCAAGGACCCCAAGCACACCGTTGCCCGGGCCACCTACACGGCCGTCGCCATCATCGCGCTCTTCTACGCTGTTTCCTCCTGGGCCATGGCGGTCGGAACCGGACCGTCAGCCGTGGTGGACGCCTCCGCGAAACAAGGACCGGACCTGATGTTCGGCTTCCTCAGTGACCATGCCGGCGTCCTTCTCGCCGACGTGGCCCGCCTGCTCTTCGTCACGAGCCTCTTTGCGGCCCTCGTCAGCTTCCACAACGCCGCAGCGCGCTACTTCTTCTCCTTGGGCCGGGAACAAGTCCTTCCCCGAAAGCTGGGTGCAGTCCGGCGGCACAGCGGCGCCCCCTACGCCGGGTCGATCGCCCAGACGGTGATCGCCGTCGTGGTCACGGTGGCATTCGCCATCGCGGGGACCGGATCGCCGCTGGGTGATCTCTACCCTGTCCTGACCATGTTCACGTGGCTGACGAACGACGGCGCGATGGGACTTGTCCTCTTGATGACCGTTGTTTCGCTGGCCGTCATTGGATTCTTCCGCAAGAACAAGCATGACGCTGGAATCTGGACCCGAGTGATCGCCCCTGCCCTGGGGTTCGTGCTCTTGGCCGTGATTTTCGTTCTGATCGTGGTCAACTTCAACGTCCTGCTGGGCCAAAACGAGACCAATGCCCTGACATTCATCCTGCCGGCGACGATCATCGTGCCCGGATTGGTGGGGGTCGCCTGGGCATTCCGCCTCCGCCGGAACAACCCCGCCGTGTATCGGCGGATCGGACATGGCGAAGAGGGGCCGGCAGCCATCCACCTCGGCAACGAAGAAGACTTGTAGCGCCGGACTGATGATCGATGAACAACATACACACAATCCTTTCGATGGTCATGCTGGCCTGCTGCGCCTTGGGGATCTGGAGCCCGATGCGCGAAGGCCTGGTCAGGAACCTCAGCCAATGGGGACCGATGGCACTCATGCTGGTGGCGATGGCGGATACGACCGTCGGCCCGGGCATTGTTCCGGGCGTAGTGTGGGGCCTGCTGCTGCTTCTCACTTCGCCTCTTCCGCTGATGCTTCTGCCCAAGGATCGCCGCGGCGGCATGGAAATACACCGTTCCTTGTCCATGGTGGCCATGTTCGCCCTTCTCGTCACCACCCTTCCCTCTGCCGCCTCATCGAGTTCAGTACACCCAACACATGGGCATTCAGGACTTGGTGGAGCGAACCCGGCCTTGGCAGTTGCCCTCGCGGCAGCGGTCATCGCCTACTCGATCGTCCTGGCGACCCGGACGCTTCGACGAACTGGGCGCGGACACCGTCGTCACGCATCTGCATCGCTTGAGGCCATCTCTTCAGCGGGCGCCTTGGGCGCAATGATCCTGATGGCCGTCTGACCCCTAGCACGTTGTCCTTCGAAACCAATACCAACTCAGAGTGGAGTAAACCCTTGGAAAGCTACGACGCCCTTCTGGCTTCAATCACCCCGACCACCGGCGAAACCCGGACCATCCTCGACCCTGCCACCGGCACCGCCGTCGGCGAGGCTCCCGTTCACACCGTTGAGGACCTGGAGCGCGCCATCGCCGCAGCCCAGGCGGCCCAGCCCGCGTGGGCTGCGCTGGGACACGACGCCCGGTCCGCCGCGCTCATGAGGGCCGCCGACGCCGTCGAACGCTCCGCCGAAGAACTCGCCCACCTGCTCTCCCGCGAACAAGGCAAACCGCTCAACGGCCCGAACGCCCGCTTCGAAGTCGGTGCCTGCGCCGCCTGGCTCCGCGCAACCGCAGGCACCCCGCTGGACCCGGAAACCGTGGTGGACGACGGCGAAACCCGCGCCGAACTGCACTACCGGCCCATCGGCGTCGTCGGCGCGATCGGACCCTGGAACTGGCCCATGATGATCACGATCTGGCAGATCGCCCCCGCCCTGCGCATGGGCAACGCCGTCGTCGTCAAACCCTCCGAATACACACCCCTGTCCGTGCTCGCCCTGGCAGCCGTGATCAACGAAGAGCTTCCCGAGGGCCTCCTCACCGTGGTCTCCGGCGGCCGCGACGTCGGCGCCCGGCTCGCGGAACACCCCTCCGTCGGCAAGGTCATGTTCACAGGCTCCACCGCCACCGGCAAAGCGATCATCCGCTCCAGCGCGGACACCATCAAACGCCTCACCCTCGAACTCGGCGGGAACGACGCCGGCATCGTCCTGCCCGACGCCGACCCCAAAGCCATCGCCGAAGGCCTCTTCTGGGGCGCCTTCATCAACACCGGCCAGACCTGCGCCGCGCTCAAACGCCTCTACGTCCACGACTCCCTCTATGAGGCGGTGTGCACCGAACTCGCCGCCGTTGCCGCCGCCATGCCCATGGGCAACGGGTTGGACGAGGCGAACGTGCTGGGACCGCTACAGAACCGGCAGCAATACGACATCGTCGCGAAACTCGTGGACGCCGCCCGCGACTCCGGCGCCCGCATCCTGATCGGCGGCAACCCCGACGACGGCGGGCCCGGCAACTTCTACCCCACCACCCTCGTGGCCGACGTCGACAACGACACCCCCCTCGTTGCCGAGGAACAGTTCGGCCCGGCCCTGCCCATCATCCGCTACAGCACCGTTGAGGAGGCCATCGCCAAGGCGAACGCTCTCGACGTCGGACTCGGCGCCTCCGTCTGGTCCGCAGACCTGGACGCCGCCCGCGAGGTCGCGGCACGCCTTGAGGCCGGCACGGTTTGGATCAACAAGCACGGCAACGTCGACCCCCGCATCCCCTTCGGCGGCGCCAAGCAATCCGGCTACGGCCTCGAATTCGGCGTCGAAGGCCTCAAAGCCCTCGGCGTGCCGCAGATCATCAACGGCTAGCGCTGACCCCAACTAACTCGCAGTTGTTGTCGTTTTGAGGCCCCAGAACGACAACAACTGTCAGCCAGTTGGGGTTTTGCGGCGTCGCCTTCGAATCTCGACGTAGGCCGTGACAAGGAGCAGGACAATCACCGCAAGGGCCAAGACGATGGCGCCGGGAACCACAGCGCTGATCGGTACGAGCAAGAGAGCGATCACCACAGTGGGAACCGCCCATGGCAGCACTGCGCGTAGAGGCTGACCGTAGCGAAGCGACACGATCGCGTTGCACGCATAGAAGAGGGCCAGGCCTCCGCCGAGCGAAATCCCGGAACCGAACGGCAAGTGCTCGTAGGGTGCTGGAATGGCTGTCGCGATCGCCCCGGCGATCGCAGTCACTCCCAGCACCAGGAGAAACGGCATGAACAAGGTGGTCTGAAGGATCCCGGCGAAATCGGACCGGGCCTGCAGCCGCTCAAGCCCCGCGGTGATGGTCCCGGTGCCGTATTGGAAGAACGCCCAGCCGAGGAAGGCAACAACGAGGAATCCGAGCGCGCCGACAAGTCCCGCGCCCGGGCCCCAATCATCGGACACCTCTGTGACGATCGTGAAGATGGACTCGCCGAGGACAATGATGACGAACAAGCCAAGCCGCTCAGATGCGTGCGCGATGTTGATGCCACCGATGCCCCGGTCGGGCCAAAGGCGGGCACCAACCGCCACCATGCCAACCTCGACGACGATCGCGGCAGCCCACAGAATGACAGCGGTCTGGAGAGGCAAGAAGGCAGAGATGAGCCAGAGGAAAGCCGTGCCGCCGTTGTAGATCCAGATCCGCCACGGAGTCTCTGACGAATTTTCGCGGTGTTGGTACAGCCACAAGATCAGCAGGACAACGCGAATGGCGGCATTGGCCAACGAAAAGGCCCAGGCCCGTTCGCCAAAGGCCCCGGGCGCGGCCGCGGCCATGACGCTCGCCGCTGCCATGGCCGCGAGCATCGCGATGCCCAGCGCCCGGGACGACAAACCAGGCAGGAGGTTGACGACGGACACAATGTTCACCCAGGCCCACCACGCCGGAAAGAAAAGCAGGACGTATGTGCCGAATTCGGCCCATCCAGGATCGCCGTGGATCCCGCGGGCAAGCTGCCCGACGAAGGCCACGAAGACGAGGTCGAAGAACAACTCCATCCAGTGCACGCGGCCAGGGTCACGGGCCACCTCGTGTGTCAGCGCGCCAGAAGCCGACGACTTATCCATCATTGATCCATGCTATTGGCTGGCGAAGCGCTAGTGGCTCCTGGCGCCGAAGAGAGGCTGTTCATACAGGTACCCGGAATGCACTTGACAAGGCCTGAGATAGTAGCATTTGTAATGCATGAATACCCTTGCAATGGGCGTCCTGCGGACAGGGAAGTTGGGGACAAGTATAGGCAATGGATTCGGAACCGTTACAGCCAGAGGTAAACCCGCGATTCAGCAACACCCGGAAACAGAATACCGAGCTTGCCATCCAGCAACTCCGGGACGGTGGGTTCACCACCATTCAGATAGATGAATTCGTCGAGACGTTGCGCCGCATGGAGGCAGACGAGTCGATCCTCGCGCCCCTGACAAATGCCTTGTTCGCCATGAACGCCTCAGTTCAGTGGCTGATGTAGCGACGATTCTCCCCACCCATTCTTTCCAACGATGTAATCTGCTTGTAAAGCCGAAGCTGACTTGCGCGCGGAAGAAGGAAAAGTGGCAGTTACCATGCGGGATGTGGCCCAGGCGGCCGATGTGTCAATCAAGACGGTGTCGAACGTCATCAATGACCATCCGAACATCAAATCCGAGACGCGCGAGCGGGTATTGCTGGCCATCGAGAAACTTGGCTATCAGCCCAATCTCTCTGCCCGTGGGTTGCGGTCCGGCCGCACGGACGTTATCAGCCTCATCATCCCGGATTTGAAGAACGCATACTTTGCCGAGCTTGCCGACGCCGTGATGACGGCCGCCTCAAAGCGCGGGAAGGTCGTGATCATCGAACAAAGCGGAGGCTCACGGACACGCGAGCTGGAGATCCTCCATGGCCCCCGGATGCGAATGGTCGATGGCGTCTTGTACAGCGTGCTTGGCCTGGGCCAGGAGGACGTGGGCCTCATTGATATTCCGACGCCCATGGTCCTCCTGGGCGAGCGGATTTTTCATGGCCCCACGGACCACGTGACCATGCAAAACGTTGAGGCTTCGCAAGCAGCTACGGAACACCTCCTGCAGCGGGGACGAACGAAACTACTCGCCTTTGGCGCCCATCGAAATGAAGTCATCGGCTCAGCCGGGCTCCGCCTGGAAGGTTACCGCCGCGCCTTGCAGAACGCGGGACTGGATTACCGGGACGAACTGGCTATCGATGTCCAGTCGTGGCACCGGTCCGACGGCGCCCAAGCCATGCGGCAGGTCTTGGAGTCCGGGCTCGAGTTCGATGGCGTCGTGGCATTCAACGACTCCATCGCCCTGGGTGCCATGCGTGTCATTCAGGACGCCGGACTGAGAATCCCCGAGGATGTCGCGATCATCGGTTTCGACGACATCGACGAGACCCGGTATTCGTTACCGACGTTGTCGACCATAGATCCAGGCCGGCGGGAGATCGCCGAGACCGCCGTCGCGATGCTCCTGGAACGGATCGACGGCGCGGCCGAAGCAACGCCCGCCCGCGAGTTTGAAGCGGATTTCAAGGTCATCAGCCGGGAGTCCACTGCGATTAAGTCCGCCGAAGACTCCGCCTAATTTCTTCTTGACATGTAAGTCGGGTCACATCATCATGGATTTACAACGATTACTTACATCGATGTAAAAGCTTGGGAATCTCCTCTCGCCCCAACTTCCGAGTCCGTCCGGGCCCCACCAGCATCCATTGGCTGGAGGACGGCCTACCCTCACTGCTCTACCTCCGACGACGACGTCCATGCACGACCGAAGGGAAACTACGTGAACAAGAAAGCAATCGCAGCAGCAGTATCAGCCGCTGCCTTGGCCGCCACAATGGCAGGGTGCAGTGGCGGCGCGGATGCCGCAAGTGCGGGCTCCAACACCACCAATTGCACCAACAAGATCGTCCATGCCGACGCTCCGAAGGTCTCCGTGTGGGCGTGGTACCCGAACATGGCCACGGTCGTGGACAACTTCAACAACTCCCACACCGATGTCCAGGTCTGCTGGACCGTGGCCGGCCAAGGCGGCCCGGAGTATGCGAAGTTCCAAACCGCTATCCAGGCCGGCAAGGGAGCCCCTGACGTGATCATGCTCGAGGCCGACCAGCTGACGGGTTTTGAATTGCAGAACGCGCTTGTCGACCTGAGCAAGTACGGCGCCGGAGACGTCAAGAAGAACTTCAGCGCCGGCTCCTGGAAGGACGTCTCGCAAGGCGATTCGGTCTACGCGATTCCGGTCGACGGCGGGCCCATGGGCATGATCTACCGCAAGGATGTGCTGGACAAGTACGGCATCAAGCCGCCGACGACCTGGGCGGAGTACGAAACGGCCGCGCAAAAGGTCAAGGACGCCGGCGGCCCTGCATTCGGAGATCTTGGCAGCAATGTTCCTGCCGCCCTGACCGCCCTCATGGCCCAAAAGGGCGCCGTTCCCTTCACTTATGACCTGGCGGACCAGAAGAACATCTCCATTCACCTCGACAGCCAGCCGGCCAAGGACGTGCTGAACTACTGGGCCGCGCTCGTGAAGAAGGGTCTGGTGGCCACCCAGGACCAGTTCACCACCGACTACATCTCAGGAATGATCGGCGGCAAGTACGCCACGTACATCTCCGCGGCTTGGGCTCCCGGCTACCTCACCGGATCCGGAGTGGGTAAGGGCAACGAGAAGGGAACATTCGCCGCTGCGCCGCTCCCCCAATGGGATCCAAGCAACCCCGTCTCCGTGAACTGGGGAGGATCCACCTTGGCCGTCACCTCGCAGGCGGGTGACCAGAAGCTCGCCGCCGAAGTCGCCAAGGGCCTCTACGCCGACGACGCCTCCCTCACGGATGGCTGGAAGACCCAGACAATCTTCCCTCTCAACCAAAATGTGCTGAAGTCGGATGCGTTCACCAACAACGCGGTCGATTTCTTTGGCGGGCAGACTGCAAACAAGGACATCTACATCCCGGCCGAAAATGCCTACAAGGGATTCAGTTACAGCCCGTTCAGTGTCTACTACTACGCACAACTGCAGGCCGAGACGGTCAAGATCAACGCCGGCAAAGTCAGCGGGGACGAAGCAGCCACCGAACTGCAAGGCATCATGGTGAACTACGCAAAGAGCCAAGGGTTCACGGTCAACTGACAACTCCTCCCGTTCCGCCCGGCCCCGCGGCCGGGCGGAACGGGACGAAATCGATCGATAGAAAGTTGCAGGACAGCTCATGGCAGTTCACGGGTCAACGGTGACGTCGTTGCCGCATACTTCCGCACCGGACACGGTGAATCCCCCGCCCACACCCGAACGCAGAAACCGCTCCCGCAGCGACAAGATGAATGCACGGCGGGCCCGGACGGGGTGGCTCTTCATCGCACCGTTCGGCGTGGTTTTCGTAGCGTTCCTTCTGGCTCCGCTTGCTTACGCCCTCTACCTCAGCTTGTTCACCAAGGGCCTGGCGACAGGTACCCGGTTTAGCGGTTTGGAGAACTACTTCCACGCTTTCTCGGATCCGCAGTTCCTCAAGGGCATCTGGTTCGTGGTCCGATTCTCCTTGGTCCTCATCCCTGTCCAAATGGCCGTCTCCCTGGCGGCCGCGCTCGTGCTCGACCACCTCACCACCCGGCTCGCCAGGTTCTCCCGGCTGATGATCTTCCTGCCGTACGCAGTGCCCGCCGTCATCGGCGCCCTGATGTGGGGGTTTCTCTACAGTCCGACATTCGGCCCGCTTGAGCAGCTGTTCTCCTTATTCCACGCGTCGGCGCCCTTCCTGCTCAGCCAGGACAACGTCTTCTATGGCCTGCTCAACGTTGTGACGTGGCAATGGGCCGGCTATTACATGATCATCATTTACGCGGCATTGCAGGGAATTGATCCGACGCTCTACGAGGCCGCCAAGATTGATGGCGCCTCCGAAAGGCAAGTTGCTTTTCGCATCAAAATACCCCTCGTTGCTTCGGCACTGGTGCTCATTCTTATCTTTGCGCTGATCGGGACGCTGCAGTTCTTCTCCGAGCCGCAAATCCTCGGGCCGGTAGCGAACGGCAGCATCACCCCGGATTTCACCCCGAACATCTACGCGTTCAACTTGGCCTTCGGATATGCCCAGTTCAACTACGCCTCGGCCATCTCCTTCTCCCTTGGCATCGTCGTCTTCATCGCGGTGTATATCTTCATGTTCGCGACCCGCAAGAAAGGGAGCAATCTCTCATGAGCGCACTAACAACACATCTCCCGGCTACAACCCGGTTGTCGCGGCCCCGTCGCCGCAACGTTGTGGCTCATGTCTTTCTGGGCGTCCTGGTCGTGTATTTCCTGGCTCCCATTTGGTGGCTGTTCGTTGCCAGCACGAAGGATGCACAAGGGCTTTTTGCCGGCTCTTCCGGCGCTATGTGGTTCGACAAGAATTTCAACCTGATCGCAAACATCCAGGAGCTTTTTGCCTACAACGGCGGGGAGTATGTGCAGTGGCTCGGTAATTCGCTGCTCTACGCTATCAGCGGCGGCTTGGGAGCGACGGCAATCTCGGTCCTGGCCGGATACGGCTTCGCCAAGTACAAGTTCCGGGGCCGGAACCTTACGTTCGCGTTGCTGCTCGGTGCCGTGATGGTCCCCTTGACGGCGCTGGTCATCCCGACATTCATCCTGATGTCCAACCTCAAGCTGACGGACACCGTGTGGGCGGTCATCCTGCCGTCCCTGCTAAGCCCCTTCGGCGTCTACTTGATGCGGGTTTACACCGCAGAAGCGGTTCCAGACGAGTTGCTCGACGCGGCCAGGGTGGACGGAGCCGGTGAACTGCGCACCTTTTTCCAAGTCTCCTTGCCCTTGCTTCGGCCAGCGCTCGTGACAGTCCTGCTGCTTTCCGTCGTCGGGACCTGGAACAACTACTTCCTGCCCTTGGCCATGTTGTCCACGGAGAGGCTCTATCCACTCACGGTGGGCATAAGCCTCTGGGAACAGCTGGCGTCGTCCAACAACGGGGGTGGCCACTCGCTCTGGAGCCTGATTGTGGTCGGTTCGTTCATTTCCATCATTCCCCTCGTGGTGGCATTCCTCACCCTGCAGAAGTACTGGCAGGGCGGCCTGTCTCTCGGCAGCCTCAAATAGGCATTCAAAGCACCCCTTCTCTTCCCGCTACCTCTCACTGAAAGCAGACAATGGTTTCCGCACGCCTTACGATCGACCCACAATTCGCAGTGGGCACTGTCAATCCCCGCCTTTTCGGTTCGTTTGTTGAACATCTTGGACGCTGCGTCTACGACGGCATCTACGAACCCGGTCACCCCAGCGCCGACGCAGACGGTTTCCGCACTGATGTAATCGAGCTCGTCAAGGAACTCGGTGTCTCCACCATCCGCTACCCGGGCGGCAACTTCGTCTCCGGATTCCGCTGGGAGGACAGTGTCGGACCCAAGGAACAGCGCCCCCGCCGCCTCGACCTCGCTTGGCACTCCACCGAAACCAACGAGATCGGCATGCACGAGTTCAACACATGGCTGGAGAAGGTGGACAGCGAACTCATGCTGGCCGTCAACCTCGGCACCCGCGGCACGCTGGAAGCTTTGGACCTGTTGGAGTACTCCAACATCCGCTCCGGGACGGAGCTGTCGGACCGCCGGGCCGCTCATGGCCGGGCGGAGCCTTTCAGCGTCAAAATGTGGTGCCTCGGCAATGAAATGGACGGTCCATGGCAGTTGGGCCATCGCTCCGCTGAGGACTACGGCAAAATCGCATCGCAAACCGCGAAAGCAATGCGCCAGCTGGATCCTTCAGTTGAACTCGTGGTCTGTGGCTCATCCAGCGCCCACATGCCCACCTTCGGAGAATGGGAGCGCGTAGTACTCACCCACTCCTACGAGGACGTCGACTACATCTCCTGCCACGCCTACTACGAGGAAAAGAACGGCGACCTGGACTCGTTCCTTGCCTCCGCTACCGATATGGACCATTTCATTGAATCCGTTGTTGCGACGGCGGACCACGTCAAGGCGGTCAACGGGAGTACGAAAACCATCAACATTTCCTTCGACGAATGGAACGTGTGGTATCTCGAACGGTTCCATAAGGTCGACAAAATCGAAGGGCTCGACAACTGGCCCAAGGCGCCGCGGCTGCTCGAGGACATGTACTCCGTGGCCGACGCCGTCGTCTTCGGCAACCTGCTGATCTCATTGCTCAAGCACGCCGACCGTGTCACCTCCGCCTCCCTCGCGCAGCTGGTCAACGTGATCGCTCCCATCATGACCGAACCCGGGGGGCCGGCGTGGAAGCAGACCACCTTCTTCCCGTTCGCGTTGACCTCCAAACTGGCCAAGGGAGTCGCCCTGGATGTGAGGCTTGAAGCGGACACGTACAGTACGGACGCCTACGGCACCGTCCCGCTCATCGACGCCGTCGCGACCTACGACGCGGACTCAGCAACAACCGCCGTCTTCCTGGTCAATCGATCGCGGACTGAAGAAGCAACGGTCACCATCGACCTGACGGCGCTTGACGGCGTCATCGTCGTGGATGCCCAGACGCTTTCAGACGCGGACGTATACGCCAAGAACACGCTCGAGGACCAGGACCGCGTGGGCTTGCAGCCGAACAAGAGCGCCGTGGTGCGGAACGGCGTCGTCGAAATCATCCTGCCTCCCGTCTCCTGGACGGCGTTGAACCTCGGCTGACTTTGCTGGATCGGTCAAGTGCCAAGCGACATCCCGGTCCGAAGACCGGGATGTCGCGCCTATTTTGCAGCACCGCGGATTTAACCTCTTTTGGAGACAGCCGCCCGGTGGGACGATTTTGATATGAGCGAAAACGACGACCAAAAGCTCGTGTCCGAGGCTGCCGGCCATAGCCTTCCCAGGGAAAAGGGCACTTTCGTGGAGGAATACCAACACCCGACCACGCACCAGATGCGCATCGTCGGTCAGCGGCGGACCGAGGCGGAAGCCAAGCTGGAGCGGCAACAGCGCAAGGCTCGGGAGAAGTTCCACGAATAAAGGACCCGCTTAGGCGGCCGGAGCCGAGTCGCGGTCTTCGCCGGGTGCCCGCCCGGCGACTGGTAGCTTCCGACGCTCTGCGGGCCAAGTCTTGAGCCGAGGCCAGCCACCCAATCGCGCGTCCAACGCAGCGAGCGGGAGCACGCTGTGGACAATGTAGTCGCACGCCGCCGGGCCTATCATCACCAGATCCTCGCATAGTTCTCCGCGGTGTCCGGGAGCGATGCCGGCCGCCCGAAGGCTGGCCCTAAACGCCCTGGCTCTCACGGGTTCCGAAGCCGTAAGTCCGCACCAGCTGATGTACAGACCATACAGTTCTTCGAAGCTGAGGCCGTCCTCTCCGGAATTCCGGGAGACGCACTCATTGAGGAAATTATCCAGCAGTACTTTCGTCATCGTTGCCCCCTGTGCCTTGGCAGCTCACCGGCTGCGTTTCCATAGCTACAGCTAACAATGTGATCCAAAACACGGAACCTACCTGAATACACAGAAACTTAAGCGCGTCAGTTGCCCTTGTCAACTAGATACTCAGGCGTGAAGGCGCGGCGATGATCCCCGCAGACCAGCCGGAATTCCTCGCCGTTCACAGCCCGCCGGCGAGCTTGTAGTAGGCGGCGTTCCAGGCCAGTTCCTTCTTGAACTGCCGGATGGTGGTGCCGTCGTCGATGGTGAGCAGTTCGGTCCGGGCGATTTCGGCGAAGTCTTCGAACACGTCCATGCCCACCTGGGTGGAGAGCACGGTGTGGTGCGCGGCGCCTGCGGTGAGCCACGCGGCGGCGGAGGTCGCGAAGTCAGGCTTGGGCGACCAGAGCGCCCGGGCGACCGGGAGGTTGGGCAGCGGTTCGTCGAGGTCGACGACGTCGACGGCGTTCGCCACGAGGCGGAAACGGTCGCGCATGTCCGAGAGCGCGACGACGACGCCGGGCCCGGCGTCGGTGTCGAAGACCATGCGGACGGGGTCTTCCTTGCCGCCGATGCCCAGCGGGTGGATCTCCACCCGCGGCGTGGCCGCGGTCAGGGAGGGGCAGACCTCGAGCATGTGCGCGCCGAGGATCTTCTCCTGCCCCGGGGTCAAGTGGTAGGTGTAGTCCTCCATGAGGGAGGCGCCGCCGGGCAGTCCGGCGCCCATGACTTTGGCGGCCCGGACCAGGATCGCGGTCTTCCAGTCGCCCTCGGCGCCGAAGCCGTAGCCGTCGGCCATGAGCCGCTGCACGGCCATTCCGGGGAGCTGGCGCAGCGCGCCCAGGTCCTCGAACGACGTCGTGAACGCGGCCGAGCCGTTGCCCTCCAGGAAGGACCGTAGACCCAGTTCGATCCGGGCGCTGTAGCGCAGCGACTCGTGCCGGGCACCGCCGGCGCGCAGCTCCGGCGCCACCTCGTAGAGCCGTTCGTACTCGGCGACGAGGGCGTCGACGTCGGACTCCGGCGCGCCGTGCACGGCGTCGCCGAGTTCGTTCACGGACCAGGTGTTGACCGAGACGCCGAAGCGCAGCTCGGCTTCGGTCTTGTCCCCTTCGGTGACGGCGACGTTGCGCATGTTGTCACCGAAACGCGTCAGCTTCAGAGACCTGACGGCCGCCCAGCCTGCGGAAGCACGCTGCCAGGCACCCACCTGGCGCGTGACTTCCGGGTTGGAGACGTGCCCGACGACGGTCTTGCGCGGCACGCCGAGGCGGGACTGGATGTACCCGAATTCCCGGTCACCGTGGGCCGCCTGGTTCAGGTTCATGAAATCGAAGTCGATGTCCGCCCACGGCAGGGCCACGTTCGCCTGCGTGTGCAGGTGCAGGAGGGGCTTGCGGAGCAGATCCAGTCCCTGGATCCACATCTTGGCCGGGCTGAAGGTGTGCATCCAGGCGGTCACCCCGATCACGGCGTCGTCCGAGTTCGCCTCGAGCGCGGTGCGCCGGATCGCTTCCGCATCCGTCAGCACGGGCTTCCAGACCAGCTTCACCGGAACAGCGGAGGACGCGTTCAGGGCGGCGGCGATTTCCTGGGACTGCGCGGCCACCTGTTTCAGGACGTCCTCGCCGTACAGGTGCTGGCTGCCGGTAAGGAACCAGACTTCGTAGTGTTCGAGGGACGTGTTGTGGGCATGAGGCATGGGGTTTCTCCTTGAAAAGTTCGTGGGTTGGAAGGTCTAGCGGCGGGCGGCGTCAGCGGCCGTAGGCGTTCTGGTACCGGTCGTAGAGGGACTCGATCTGGCCCGCGTCGATGGGCACGGGTTCGCCGAGCTGCCGGGAAATATGGACCGTGCGGGCCACTTCCTCGCACATGACGGCGGCCTTGACGGCGGAGCGGGCGTCCTTGCCGATGGTGAACGGGCCGTGGTTCTGCATCAGGACCGCCGGCGAATGGGAGGCCCTGAGTGTTTCCACGATGCCGCGGCCGATCGAGTCGTCCCCGATCAGCGCGAACGGGCCCACCGGGATAGTGCCGCCGAATTCGTCGCCCATCATGGTCAGCACGCACGGGATCGGCTCACCGCGCGCGGCCCAAGCTGTCGCGTAGGTGGAGTGCGTATGCACCACGCCCCCGACGTCGGGCATGTTCCGGTACACGTAGGCGTGCGCGGCAGTGTCCGACGACGGCGACAGGTCCGGGTTGCCCCACTCACCGTCGCGATCGCCCGCCACAGCCACCCCCTGGAGATCGGTGACCACCATGGACTCCGGGGTCAGCTGCTCATAGGAAACCCCGGACGGTTTGATCACCATCAGGTCATGGCCGGGTACGCGGGCAGAGACATTGCCCGCGGTCCACACGACGAGTTCGTATCGTGTCAGTTCGGCGTGCAGGGCGCACACCTCGGCCCGGATCCTGGCAATGGTGTCCAGCAGGGCGCTCATGCGTTGCTTCCTTCCAGAACGGGATCCATTTGCGCGGTTTGGTGTGCCGAGCGTTGGATCTTCTTGAGCCGGTGCATGACCTCGTTGCTTCCCCTGCCGAAGTAGTCGTGCAGTGTCCGGTACTCGCGGAACAGCTCTTCGTAGGCGGCGACGTTTTCCGGGATCGGCGTGTAGGCGGCCCCGGGTTCGGATCCCATGGCGGCCGCGGC